>NZ_JBHYMS010000026.1:0-95341 GCF_042743185.1 Inquilinus sp. NPDC058860
TCTGGTTCTTTTTTTTAAATGACACTGTGGGTTACCCAGCCCTCACAGCCGCCCCTGCCCATTGCCTACCGGCGCGCGGACGCGCGCGGCCCCCTCCCCCTACCCCCCTCCCGCAAGGGGAGGGGGGACTCAGAAAGGACAGGCTCAGCGGGGCGGGAGCAGCAGCCATCTCAGCCACTCTTCGGCACGCGCACGGTCACCGGCATGCCCTGGCGCAGGCCCGGATCCGCGTCGTCGACGATGATGCGCAGGCGGTAGACCAGGTCGGTGCGTAGCTCCGGCGTCTGCACCGTCTTCGGCGTGAACTCGGCGACCGGCGAGACGAAGCCGACGCGGGCGCGATACGGCCGGTCCGGCCTGGTGTCGGTGACCACCTCGACCTGCAGGCCCGGATGGACCCGGCCGAGATCGGGCTCGGCCACATAGGCGCGGATCCAGACCGGCCTGGTCAGCGACAGCACATAGGCGACGCTGCTGGGCGCCATGATCGCCCCCGGCTCCGCCACCCGCGACAGGATGATGCCGTCGGCCGGGGCCTCGAGCGTCGCGTCGGCCAGCGAGGTCTCGGCGGTGGCGAGGTCGGCCTGGGCGGCGGCGAGGTTGGCCCGGCCGGCGGCGATGTCCTCGGCCCGGCTGCCCTCCAGCAGCAGCTCCAGCGCCTGCCGGTCCGCCTCCAGCCGGGCCTGGGCCATGTCGCGGGCGGCCAGGGCCTGGTCGAGCGTCGATTGCGGCGCGTTGCCCTTCTGCCGCAGCTCCTGGGTGCGGTCGAAGGCGAGCCTGGCGTTCGCCAGATCGGCCTCGCGCTCCGCCACCGTGGCGCGGGCCTGGGCGATCTCGGCGGCCCGCGGGCCGGCCACCAGCTTGTCGAGATCGGCCTGGCGCGCCGCGACGCTGGCCCGCGCCGCCGCGACGCTGTCCTGGAACGGACGCTCGTCGAGCCGCGCCAGCACCTGGCCTTCGGTCACCGTCTCGCCTTCCTCCAGCTTCATCTCGACCAGCCGGCCGGAGACGCGGAAGCCGAGCTCGGCCTGGCGGATGTCGACATTGCCGTAGAGCGTCAGCGGGCCGTCCCCCGCCTCGCGCCAGCCCAGCCGGCCGGGCAGGTCGAACCACCAGCCGGCGGCGACCGCGGCTGCGACCAGGACGACGACGGCGATGCGGGCCCGCTTCATGGCTGCGTCTCCGCCGCGATGCCGCGCAGATAGATATCGAGATGCCGGTCGATGAAGACGCCGAGGTCGAAGCTCTCGTCCTGGCGCACGAAGGTGCTGCCCCAGATCACCGCCATCAGCAGCGGCGCGATCAGCAGCCGGGCCGCGTCGGCCGGATCGACCGGCCGGATCTCGCCGGCGGCGATGCCGCGTTCGATCAGCCCGACGACGGTGCCCAGCATCCGGTCGATCACCGTCGCCCGCCAGAACTGCGCCAGTTCGGGAAACTGCGGGGCCTCGGCGATGATCAGGCGGGGAAACTGCCGCAGCGGCGACCCGGCCACGGTGCGCATGATGGCGCGCAGCAGCCTGGGCAGGATCTCCAGCACCGGCGTCTCCGGCTGCGCCGTCTCGCCGATCAGCCGCTCGACATTGGGCAGCACCGCCTGGCGCACCAGCGCCTCGAACACCGCCTGCTTGCTGGGGAAATAGAGATAGACCGTGCCCTTGCTGACCCCGGCGCGGGCGGCGATGTCCTCCATCCGCGTTGCGGCGAACCCCCGCTCCACGAACAGGGCAAAGGCCGCATCCAGCAGCTCCGCCGGCCGCGCCTCTTTGCGCCGTCTTCGCACCGTCTGCGCCATGACCGGTTCGCCCGCCTTCGTTAATGACTGACCAGTCAGTTATTAACGAAATAGAAGCGAGAGTCAAGAAGTGGTCGGCTGCCGTAGGTTGGGTTCGCTTGCGAACCCAACGCTTGGCCACGGCACGATGTTGGGTTCGCGAACGCGAACCCAACCTACGAAACCAAATGGAAGGAGTTCTTGCTTCCGGGGAAGCGCCGGTTGGCGCGGCAGTCTACGCCGCCGCCCGGTCCCGCCTTTCCTCGACCGCATGGCAGGCGACCAAAGCGTCGCCCGCCGCGAGCGGCTGGGGCACCTCCTGCCGGCAGCGGTCGTTCGCCAGCGGGCAGCGCGGATGGAAGGCGCAGCCCGGCGGCGGGGCGATCGGGCTCGGGATCTCGCCCTCCACCATCTTGCGCGGCCGGCCGGTCATCTCCAGGTCCGGCAGCGCGTCGAGCAGCATGCGGGTGTAGGGGTGGCGCGGCGCCCGGAACAGCGACCGGGCCGGCGCCAGCTCGACCATCCGGCCGAGATAGACGACGCCGATCCGGCTGGCCATGTGCCGGACCACGGCCAGGTTGTGGCTGATGAACAGATAGGTCAGCCCGTACTGGTCCTGCAGGTCCCGCATCAGGTTCAGGATCTGGGCCTGGACCGAGACGTCGAGCGCCGAGGTCGGCTCGTCGCAGACGATGAACTCCGGCTCCGACGCCAGCGCCCGGGCGATGCAGATGCGCTGGCGCTGGCCGCCGGAGAACTCATGCGGGAACTTGCGCCCGTCGCGCGGGTCCAGCCCGACCCGGCGCAAGAGCTCGGCCACCTTCTCCGCGGTCTCGGCCTGGGACGAGGACAGGCCGAAGGCGCGGATCGGCTCGGCCACGATGCGGTCGACCCGCCAGCGCGGGTTCAGGCTGGCATAGGGGTCCTGGAAGATCATCTGGATCCGCCGGCGCAGCTTCGCCAGCTGCGCCTTCTTCGCCGGGTCCGACAGGTCGATGCCGTCGATCAGCACCGCCCCGTCGCTGGGCTGCAGCAGCCCCACCGCCAGGCGGGCGATGGTCGACTTGCCGGAGCCGGATTCGCCGACCAGCGCCAGGGTCTCGCCCCGGGTGATGGTGAAGCTGACATCCTGGACCGCCCTCAGGGTCAGCCGCGGCGCCCCGCCCAGGAGCCGGGCCAGCCAGGGCTGGGACAGGTCGAAGCGGCGGCTCAGGCCGACCACCTCGACCACGGTCTTGGTCGTCATGCGCGTCCCCTTTCCACCAGCCAGCAGGCCGCCGCCCCCGGCCCCGCCCCGATCAGCTCCGGCCGGTCCTTTCGGCAGCGGTCGAAGGCGGCGGTGCAGCGCGGGTTGAAGGCGCAGCCGGCCGGGATCGCGTCCAGCCGCGGCATCGCGCCGGGGATCTGCTGCAGCCGCGCGTCGTCGCCCGTGACCGTCGGGATCGAGCCCATCAGCCCCACCGTGTAGGGGTGGTGCGGCTGCTTGATCACGGTCCTGACCGGGCCGATCTCGGCGATCCGGCCGGCATACATCACCGCCACCCGGTCGGCGGTCTCGGCGATCACGCCCATGTCGTGGGTGATCAGCATCACCGCCGTGCCGCGCTCCCGGCACAGCCGCTTCAGGACCGCGATCACCTGGGCCTGGACCGAGACGTCGAGCGCCGTGGTCGGCTCGTCCGCGATCACCAGCTCCGGCTCCGCCGCCAGGGCCAGGGCGATGACCACGCGCTGGCGCATGCCGCCGGAGAATTCATGCGGGTAGCTGTCGATCCGCTCCGCCGCCGCCGGGATGCCGACCTCCTCCAGGAGGGCGATGGCGCGGCGGCGGGCGCCGTCGCGGCCGAGCGGCAGATGGGTGCTGATGGTCTCGGTCAGCTGCCGGCCGACGGTGTAGAGCGGGTTCAGGCTGGTCAGCGGGTCCTGGAAGATCATGCCGATGCGCCGGCCGCGGATCCGCCGCATCGCCTCGGGCCGCAGATTGTCGATGCGCTCGCCCTTGAGAAGGATCTCGCCGCCGGCGATGCGGCCGGGCGGGTCGATCAGCCCGATCACGGCGGTGCCGGTGATCGACTTGCCGGCACCGGATTCGCCGACCACGCCCAGCACCTCGCCGGGCGCGATGTCGAAGGACACGCCGTCGATCGCGGTCAGGAGGCCGCGCCGGCTGCTGAACTGGACCTTGAGGTCGCGGACGCTGAGGGTCGCCGTCGTTTCAAGACTTGGCATGGCCCTCACCGCAGCTTCGGGTTGAGGGCGTCGCGCAGCCAGTCGCCCAGGAGGTTGACCGACAGCGCCAGCACCGCCAGCGCGGCGCCGGGGAAGATCGTGATCCACCATTCGCCGGAGAACAGGAAGCGGTTGCCGATGTTGATCAGCGTGCCCAGCGAGGGCGAGGTCGACGGCACGCCGACGCCGAGAAAGGACAGGGTCGCCTCGGTGATGATCGCCAGCGCCAGGTTGATGGTGGCGATCACCAGCACCGGCCCCGTCACGTTCGGCAGCACGTGGCGGAACATGATGGTCCAGTCCGACAGGCCGATCAGCCGGGCGGCCTGGACGTATTCCTTGCGCGATTCGACCAGGGTCGAGCCGCGCACGGTGCGGGCGTACTGCACCCAGTAGGACAGGCCGATGGCGACGACGATCACCCCGATCTGCAGGTCGGTGCCGCCGCCCCTGCCGACCAGGGCCAGGGCGATGCCGTTGATCAGCAGCGCGATCAGGATCGCCGGGAAGGTCAGTTGCACGTCGGCGACGCGCATGATCACGGCCCCGACCCAGCCGCCGCGATAGCCGGCGACGAGGCCGAGGGTGACGCCGATCAGCATCGCCAGCGCGACGCCGGCGACGCCGACCATGAGCGAGATCCGGGTGCCGTAGAGGATGGCCGAGAACAGGTCGCGCCCCTGGTCGTCGGTGCCGAGCGGGAACTGCGGGTCGCCGTCCGCCTCGAAGGCCGGCGGGATCAGCGAGTTCATCAGGTCGAGGCTGGCCGGGTCGAACGGGTCCTGCGGCGCGATCAGCGGCGCCAGGATGGCCCCCACGGCCATCAGCAGCGTGACCAGCAGGGCGAGGATGGCGATCGGCGAGCGGCGGAAGCGCCAGGCGAGGTCGCTGTCGAGCAGTCGTTGCATCGGCTCAGGTCCCCACGCGGATGCGCGGATCGACCGCGGCGTACAGGATGTCGACCACCAGGTTGATGGTGACGAAGATGAAGGCGCTGAGCAGCAGGTAGGCGGCCATGATCGGGATGTCGACATTGGCCACCGCCTGGATGAACAGGAGGCCCATGCCCGGCCACTGGAACACCTGCTCGGTGATGATGGCGAAGGCGATGATCGAGCCGAGCTGCAGCCCGGTGATGGTGATGACCGGGATCAGCGTGTTCTTCAGCGCATGGCCGAAATGGATCGCCCGGTCGGTCAGGCCGCGGGCGCGGGCGAAGCGGATGAAGTCGGTGCGCATCACCTCCAGCATCTCGCCGCGCACCAGCCGCATGATCAGCGTCATCTGGAACAGGCCGAGCGTGATCGCCGGCAGGATCAGCGAGCGCAGGCCGGACAGGGTGAGGAACCCGGTGCTCCACCAGCCCAGCCGCACCACGTCGCCGCGGCCGAAGGACGGCAGCCAGCCGAGCTCGACCGAGAACACGAAGATCAGCAGGATGCCGATCAGGAAGGTCGGCAGCGACACCCCGACCAGAGAGCCGCCGAGGAACAGGCGCGACAGCCAGCGCCGGGGATAAAGGCCGGTGAACACCCCCATCGGCACGCCGATCAGGAGCGCCAGCAGGGCGGAGGTCAGCGACAGCTCCAGCGTCGCCGGCGCGCGCTCGCCGATCAGGCCCGAGACCGGCTGCTTGAACTGGTAGGAGTTGCCGAAGTCGAACCGCACCACGTTGCCGGCATAGCGGGCGAACTGCACCACCACCGGATCGTTCAGCCCCAGGCTCTCGCGCAGCGCCTCGCGCTCCGCCTCGGTGGTCTCCTGCCCGACCATCTGATTGATCGGGTCTCCGACGAAGCGGAACATGGTGAAGGCCAGCAGCGCCACCACCAGCATCACCAGAATCGCCTGCGCCACGCGCGTCAGGATGAAGGCCAGCATCACACCCCGCTGCCGATGAAGGTAAGGGGGCGGCGGCCCAAGGCCGCCGCCCGGCGGGTTCTCAGTTCTTCTTGATCCAATCGAAGATCAGCCAGTTGTCCGGCCGCTGGACCACGGTGAACTTCTTCGACACGCCCCAGGACAGCGCCTGCTGGTGCAGCGGCAGGTAGCCGACATCCTGGTTCAGCAGGATGTCGTAGGCCTGGGCGATCAGCTCGTCGCGCTTGGCCTTGTCGCCCTCGACCGAGAAGGCGTCGACCAGCGCGTCGACCTTCGGGTTGCAGTAGCCGCCGTCGTTCGAGCCGGCGACGCCCGGCGCCCGGCAGCGCACCAGGTTGTTGAAGACGCTGAGCGAATCATAGCCGTCCGGGGTCCAGCCCAGCAGGTAGAAGCTGGTGCTGTGGCCGCCGGCCTCGCCGATCTGGGTGAAGTGCTTGGCGCGGGGCTGGGCGTTCAGCGTCACCTTGACCCCGACCCGGGCCAGCATCGACACCACGGCCTGGCAGATCGCCTCGTCATTGACGTAGCGGTCGTTCGGGCAATCGAGCGTGATCTCGAACCCGTCCGGGTAGCCGGCCTCGGCCAGCAGCTTCTTCGCCGCATCCGGGTCGTAGGGATGGCGCTTGAAGTCGCCGGCCCGGTCGAACAGCGCGGGCGAGATCATCAGCGCCGTCGGCGTCGCCTGATCGCGCATAATGCGCTTGGCGATCGCGTCCTCGTTGATCGCCTGGTAGAAGGCCAGCCGCACCCGCCGGTCCTTCAGCGGGTTCTTGCCCTTGACGCTGGAATACAGGAGCTCGTCCCGGTCCTGGTCCAGGCCGAGGAAGATGGTGCGCAGCTCGGGCGCGGTCAGCAGCGCCGTGTCGGCGTTGCCGGAGACGCGGTCCTGGTCCTGCACCGGCACCGGATCGACCCAGTCGACCTGGCCGGACAGGAGGGCGGCGACGCGGGTGGCCGAGGACGCGATCGGCGTGAATTCGACCCGGTCGATATTGCCCTCGGGCTTGCCCCACCAGTTCGGGTTGCGCACGAACACCGTCTTCACCCCGATCTCGTGGCTCTCGACCATGAAGGGGCCGGTGCCGTTGGCGTGCAGCACGGCGTAGCCGGGGTTCTTGTCGGCCGTGGAGGACGGCGCCACGGCGTTGTTCGCCTCCGACCACTCCTTGTCGAAGATCGGCCAGGAATCCCAGGTCCCGTTCAGGAGCGGGTTGGGCTTGGTCAGGATGAAGTCGACCGTGTGGTCGTCGACCTTCGCGGCCTTCATGTCCGACGGGACGCGGCCCTTGATGTCCGAGCCGGGCGCCCGCAGCCGATCGAGCGAATACAGCACGTCGTCGGCGGTGAACGGATTGCCGTTCTGGAACTTCACGCCCTCGCGCAGATGGACGCGCCATTTCAGCCCGTCGTCGGTCACCTCCCAGCCCGTCGCCAGGGCCGGCACGATCTTCATCTGCTGGTCGCGCTTGGTGAGCCCCTCATAGACGTTGCTCATCGTCGCGGTCGTGAAGGTCTCATTGTACTGGTACGAGTCGAGCGTGTTCAGGTTGCCCTGGAAGGCGAAGCGGAACACGGTCTCCGCCCGCGCCGAGGCCGAAGCCGCCAAAACCGCCGCCCCGATCAGAAGCCCGGCCGCGGCCCACCGCAGCGGTCCGGGGGCCGCCAGGGTCAAGGATCGATCTCTGCCTCGCTGTCTCACATCCGCCATCGCTGCCTCGCTGGTTCTTGGTTGCAGGACGCCGGGCGATCGGTGCCGGCCCGGCGGGTCCAAAAGATTCGAAGGCGCGGCCGGTCGCGGCCACGATCTCAAACGCCGGTCGGCGTGACTGGATACCTCCCCGGTCCCGATGATTGCCCGACTTTTGCTCCGGGTCGAGCCGGATCGGGAACCGATGCCCAATTCTCAGGCAATCGCCGCCCGTCCCCGACGGCAGATCCGGCCCGCCATTCCCATTCCCCCGCCCGTCCCCTTCCGTCCCGGCAAACCCCAGCAACTGCCGTGCCAAAGGCGCCGGTCTGCGATGCGGCCGCGCCGGACAAGGCCGCAGCCGGCCGGCTTGCACCGCCTCCGCCTTGGCCCTAGGGTACGCCGCTTCTGTCCTGGAGAATTGCGCCGGTGCGCTATATCAGCACCCGGGGTCAAGCCCCCGCCCTTGCCTTCGACGACGTGCTTCTGGCCGGCCTCGCCCGCGACGGCGGGCTGTATCTGCCGGAGACCTGGCCCACCCGCTCGGCCGAGGAGTGGCGGCGCCTGCGCGGCCTGCCCTATGCCGAGCTGGCCACCGAGGTGATGCTGCCCTTCGTCGAGGGCTCGCTGACCCGGCAGGAGCTGGCGGCGCTGGCGGCCGAGACCTATGCTGGCTTCGGCCACCCGGCGGTGGCGCCCTTGGTCCAGCTCGACCACGACCTGTGGCTGATGGAGCTGTTCCACGGGCCGACCATCGCCTTCAAGGACTATGCGCTGCAGCTGCTGGGCCGGCTGTTCGACCATGTGCTGACCAGGCGCGGCGAGCGGGTGATGATCGTCGGCGCCACCTCGGGCGACACCGGCTCCGCCGCGATCGAGGCCTGCCGCGACCGCGCCGCCATCGACATCGTCATCCTGCATCCCGAGGGCCGCACCTCCGAGGTGCAGCGCCGGCAGATGACGACGGTCAAGTCGCCCAATGTCCGCAACGTCGCGCTGAAGGGCAGCTTCGACGATTGCCAGGACATGGTGAAGGCGATGTTCGCCGACGCCCCGTTCCGCGACGAGATGCGCCTGTCGGCCGTGAACTCGATCAACTGGGCCCGGATCATGGCCCAGATCGTCTACTACGCCGCGGCCGCCCTGGCGCTGGGCGCCCCCGACCGGCCGGTGGCCTTCGCCGTGCCGACCGGCAATTTCGGCAATGTCCTCGCCGCCTATGCCGCCCGCAAGATGGGCCTGCCGATCGCGAAGCTGGTGGTCGGGTCGAACCGCAACGACATCCTCGACCGCTTCTTCAAATCGGGCGAGATGAAGATGGACGGGGTGGTGCCGACGCTGAGCCCGTCGATGGACATCCAGATCTCCTCCAATTTCGAGCGGCTGCTGTTCGAGCTGTGCGACCGCGACGCCGACCGGCTGAGCGCGCTGATGGCGGAGTTCCGCGGCACCGGCCGGTTCGGCGCGACCCCGGCGATGCACAAGGCTGCGACCGAGCTCTTCGCCAGCCATCGCCTGGACGACGAGGGCACGCTGGCGGTGATCGCCGAGACGCGCGCCGCGACCGGCCAGACCATCGACCCGCACACCGCCTGCGGCCTGGCCGCCGCCCGCGCCCATCCGGCCGGCCCCGGCATCCCGATGGTGGTGGCCGCCACCGCCCATCCCGCCAAGTTCCCGGACGCGGTCGAGCGCGCCACCGGCTGGCGCCCGCCGCTGCCGCCGCATCTGGCCGACCTGTTCGAGCGCGAGGAGCGGCTGACCGTTCTGCCGAACGAGATCGGCACGATCGAAGCCTTCGTCCGCAAGTCCCGCACCAATGGAGGGCCGGCCTGATGCCGACCCGCGAGAGCACCCTGTCGAACGGGCTGCGCGTCGTCACCGACCCGATCGACACCGTGGAGAGCGCCTGCGTCGGGCTGTGGGTCGGCGCCGGCACCCGGCACGAGACCGCCGAGGTCAACGGCGTCGCCCATCTGCTGGAGCATATGGCGTTCAAGGGCACGCGCCGGCGCAACGCGCAGGACATCGCCCAGGAGATCGAGGCGGTCGGCGGTCACCTGAACGCCTACACCAGCCGCGAGAACACGGCCTACTACGCACGCATATTGAAGGAGGATGCGCCGCTGGCGCTCGATATCCTCGCCGACATCCTGCAGAACTCGGTGTTCGACGAGGCCGAGCTGGGGCGCGAGCGCGCCGTGGTGCTGCAGGAGATCGGCCAGGCGATCGACACGCCCGACGACATCATCTTCGACCAGTTCCAGGAGGCCGCCTACCCGGACCAGCCGATCGGCTGGCCGGTGCTGGGCACGGCCGACATCGTCGGGTCGCTGCCGCGCGAGGCGATCGCCGGCTATATCGGCCGCAACTACGGCGCCGACACCATGGTGCTGGTCGCCTCCGGCAACGTCGACCACGACCGGCTGGCGGAGCAGGCCGAGCGGCTGCTCACCGGCCTGCCGGCCAAGGCCGAGGCGCGCACCGCCCCCGCCGCCTACCAGGGCGGCGAGCACCGCGAGGAGCGCGACCTGGAGCAGTTGCACCTGGTGCTGGGCTTTCCGGGCCTGTCCTACACCGATCCGGACTTCTACGCGGGCTCGGTGCTGTCGACGCTGCTGGGCGGCGGCATGTCCTCGCGGCTGTTCCAGGAGATCCGCGAGAAGCGCGGCCTGGTCTATTCGATCTACTCCTTCACCAGCGCCTATCAGGATGGCGGGCTGTTCGGCATCTATGCCGGCACCGGCGAGACCGAGGTGCAGGAGCTGATGCCGGTGCTGTGCGGCGAGATCGGCCGGGTGGTCGGCGATGCGGCGGAGGACGAGGTCGCGCGCGCCCGCGCCCAGATCAAGGCCGGGCTGCTGATGAGCCTGGAATCGACCATGGCGCGGGCCGAGCAGCTGGGCCAGCAGATGCTGATCTTCGGCCGCCCGGTGCCGGCGGAGGAGGTGGTGGCGAAGATCGACGCGGTCGACGCCGCGGCGGTCCGCCGGGTCGCCGAGCGCGTGTTCCGCACCGCCCCCACCCTGGCGGCGCTCGGGCCGGTCGGCCGGCTCGAGAGCTACGACGCGATCCGCGCCCGGATCGGCTGACGGCGTTGAGCGGGGCGGCGGTGATCGGCTTCTTCCGAACGGGGCTCGGCACCCTTCCGCCGGTCCGGATCGAGGGCCGGCGGACCTACCTCAGGCCGCCGCGGCTGCGCGACTGGCGCCCCTGGGTGGCGCTGCGCGGCGACAGCCGCAGCTTCCTGACGCCGTGGGAGCCGACCTGGCCGGAGGACGCCTTGAGCCGTGCCGCCTATCTGCGCCGGCTGCGCCGCCAGATCTACGAATGGCGGCAGGACGAGGGCTACGGCTTCCTGATCTTCGAGCGCGACAGCCGGCAGCTGGTCGGCGGCATCGGCTTCTCCAACGTCCGCCGCGGCGTCGCCCAGTCGGCCTCGATCGGCTACTGGATCGGCGAGCGCTTCGCCCGGCAGGGGCTGATGACCGACGCGACCGCTGCGGCGGTGGCGTTCGGCTTCAACCAGCTCGGCCTGCACCGAATCGAGGCGGCGTGCCTGCCGCACAACGAGGCCAGCCAGAAGCTGCTGCTGCGCCTCGGATTCACCCGCGAGGGCCAGGCCCGCGCCTATCTCAAGATCGACGGAGACTGGCGGGATCACTTGCTGTTCGGGCTGGTCGACACCGAGTTCCATCCCGGGCCGTGACCATGCAGCTTGATGCCGTTCTTCTGCGCGCCTAGGTTCAGGCAAAATCATGGCGGAACGCGGCACGTGGCATTGGACTGGGACACCCTCTCGCGCACCCTGCGCCCCGAGAACAGCCCCGGCTTCCTGCTGTGGCAGGTCGCCAACCAGTGGCAGCGGCTGCAGCGGTCGACCCTGGAACCGCTCGGCCTCACCCACGTCCAGTTCGTGCTGCTGGCCGGCCTCGCCTGGCTGAGCCGCAAGGAGAACGACGTCACCCAGGCCCGGCTCGCTGCCTTCTGCAAGACCGACGCGATGATGACCAGCCAGGTGGTGCGGTCGCTGGAGGCCGGCGGCTTCATCGCCCGGGCGCCGCACCCGACCGACAGCCGGGCCCGGCAGCTCCGGGTCACCGCCAAGGGCGCCGAGGTGCTGAACGCCGCCATGCCGAGGGTGCGCGAGGCCGACGCCCAGTTCTTCGGCGCGCTGCAGGAGAGCCAGGGCTTCGTCGAGCAGCTGCGCCGGCTGTGGTCCAGCGGCGCCAAGCGCGAGCCCTAGGCGAGGAACCAGGCCGGGATCAGGAACACCAGCGGCGCGAACAGCGCGATCCGCATCCGCGGCAGCGCCACGCCGTTGCGCTCGAGCAGCGTCAGCTGGATGTGCAGCGCCAGGAACAGGGTGCCGGCGAAGACCAGCGCCGCCGTCGACAGGGTCAGGAGCCCGAGCGCCTTCAGCAGCGCCAGGGCCGCGACCATCAGCCCGGCGCAGCCCAGCAGCCACATCGTCGCCTGTTTCGAGATCAGCGCCCGGTTGATCCGCAGCTCGACATGGGCCAGCGACACCCACCAGATCGTCTGCATGCAGACGATGGGCAGCAGCCGCGACATCTCGGGCAGATGGGCCCGCCAGCCCGGCAGCAGCTCCGTACCGAACAGCTCGAAGCCGGCGAGGATCGCCGCAGCCCCCGCCATGGTCAGCGCCAGCAGGGCCAGGTAGAACCGGTCGAACCATTCGGCCGAGGCCTCGTACAGCGTCTTGAAGAACGCGGTCACGATCAGCTGGTGCACCAGGAAGATCGCCGCCGAGATGCGGAAGCAGACCGCATAGACCGACACCGCCTCGACCGACAGGAAGAAGCCGACCAGCACCCGCGAGCTGTTGACGATGGCGAAATAGACCAGCGAGTTCACCATCATGAAGAAGCCCATCCGCCGGGCGTCCGCATGGGCGGCGAGGAAGCCCGGCCGGATGGTGCGCGCCAGGCCCACGAGGGCGAAGAGAGTGAAGCCGAGCGCCACGCCGCCGCAGCCGAGGATCACCAGCCCCAGCGGCACCCGCCACAGCGCCAGGAACACCAGCGCGCCGACGATCAGGAAGGCATAGAGCGCCAGGTTGTCGGCGACCAGGATGCCGAAGCGGCGCCCCATGGCACGGTAGTAGACGCTGGCGGCGACCTGGGCCCCGGCGCCGGCCATGGCGACGCCGGCGAAGGCGGGCAGCAACTGGCCCGAGGCGGCCCAGGCGATCGCGGCGCCACCGAGGCCGACGAGGCCGATCGAGGCGACGACGAAGAACAGCAGGTCGAGGACGCGGTCGTCCTTGCGGATCAGCACCAGCTGCGGGATCGCGCCGGTGATGCCGAGGCTGAGAATCTGCGCCCCGATCACGCCGATGCTGAGCCCCAGCTCGGCCGTGCCGTAGTCCTGGAGGCTCATGACCTGGGACAGCAGCAGCGGCCCGAAGAAGGCGGAACCCTTGCCGAGCGCGAAGGCGAGCAGGAACAGCGCCGCCTTGCCGCCGGCCGCCCGAACCCGGGCGAGGGTCATCGCGAACGCCATGGCCGGGAACGGCTCATGGCGACCCTGGGATCACCATCCGGGTCAGGCCCGGAGATAGACGCGGTTGACGTAGGGATCGAGCGTCAGGCCCTGGGCCACCCGGCCGGCCTCGGCGATCGGGCGCGGCGGGCCGTACAGGATAGGGCCCTGGCAGTACACCACCTGGAAGATCAGCCGCGGCGTCTGCCGCGCCGGCAGGCCGCGATGGAAGCCGAAGGTGTTCTCCAGGAAGCTGGTGCCGGCGGGACCCTCGAACTGGACGAAGCGCTCGCGCCCGAAGGCGCCCTCGACCTCAGCGTCGGAGTAGCGCCGGATCGGCATCAGCCGGTCCTCGCGGTGCGAGCCGCGGACATAGATGTGCGGTCCGGCCCCGGCGTCGACATCGGTGAGATAGACGAACAGCTTGATGAAACGCCAATCGTCGTAGTCGCGGTGGAACAGCTCGGCGTGCTGGGCCTGGCCGTCACCGGCGATCGACCACCATGCGGCCATGTAGCTGATCGTCGGCTTGCAGCCGAGGGCCGCCTGCACCGCTTCCAGCACCGCCGGGTCGTTGGCGATGGCCAGCGCATGGGGCGCGTTCACCACCACCTCCGGCCGGAGATGCGCGACATGGGTGCCCGGCGGCGCCTGATCCGGCGCCTGGAAGGTGCCGTCCTCGGGCTTGTAGGGGTTGAAGGACGGGTGGCCGGCGAAGTGGCGCCGCATCTCCTCGACCCGGCCCGGCGTCATCAGCCAGGGCGTCATGGCGAAGCCGTCGGCGGTCAGCGCCGCGGCGCCGCTCCGGCCCTCCGGCGACCCGGCGACCGGACCGCGCCCGATCCGGCCGGCGATGCGGTCGGCCACCCAGTCCCGCCAGGCGACGCGCTGGAACCGGCGCTGCACCAGGAACCGGGTCATCCGGCCGGCCTTGGCCGCGTGTTCGGAAAGGGCTGCCATCAAAATCTCCTCGCGCCGAGCGCCGTCACGCCGTCGACGACGGCCCGGGACGAAGCGCCCGTCCCGGGCCGTCAGCGGTCAAATTCCGCTGCGAGTCCTATACCGGTCGTGTCCGCGTGCACCAAGAATCATTTTCATCTCGGTGCGGGCCGACCCGCCGGCCCCGTCACTCGGCCGCGCGGTAGATCTCTCCGCCGCCCTCGCGGAACCGCGCCGACATCTCCTCCATCCCCGCCTCGGCCGAGGCCCGGATCTCCTGCGTGATCTTCATCGAGCAGAATTTCGGGCCGCACATCGAGCAGAAATGCGCGGTCTTGGCGCCCTCCGCCGGCAGCGTCTCGTCGTGATAGGCCAGCGCCGTGTCGGGGTCGAGCGACAGGTGGAACTGGTCGCGCCAGCGGAACTCGAAGCGGGCGCGGGACAGGGTGTCGTCGCGCAGCTGCGCCGCCGGATGCCCCTTGGCCAGGTCGGCGGCATGGGCCGCGATCTTGTAGGTGACGACGCCGGTCTTGACGTCGTCGCGGTCCGGCAGCCCGAGATGCTCCTTCGGCGTGACGTAGCAGAGCATGGCGGTGCCGAACCAGCCGATCATCGCCGCGCCGATGCCGGAGGTGATGTGGTCGTAGCCGGGCGCGATGTCGGTGGTGAGCGGCCCGAGCGTGTAGAACGGCGCTTCGCCGCAGACCGCCAGCTGCTTGTCCATATTGGCCTTGATCTTGTGCATCGGCACATGGCCGGGGCCTTCGATCATGACCTGGACATCGTGCTCCCACGCCACCTGGGTCAGCTCGCCCAGCGTCTCCAGCTCGGCGAACTGGGCCGCGTCGTTGGCGTCGGCGATCGAGCCGGGGCGCAGCCCGTCGCCCAGCGAGAAGGCGACGTCATAGGCCCGCATGATCGCGCAGATCTCGCGGAAATGGGTGTAGAGGAAGCTCTCGCGGTGATGCGCCAGGCACCACTTCGCCATGATCGAGCCGCCGCGGCTGACGATGCCGGTCACCCGCTTCGCCGTGAGATGGATGTAGGGCAGCCGCACCCCGGCATGGATGGTGAAGTAGTCGACCCCCTGCTCCGCCTGCTCGATCAGCGTGTCGCGGAAGATCTCCCAGGTCAGGTCCTCGGCCACGCCGCCGACCTTTTCCAGCGCCTGGTAGATCGGCACCGTGCCGATCGGCACCGGCGCATTGCGCAGGATCCATTCGCGGGTGGTGTGGATGTTGCGGCCGGTCGACAGGTCCATCACCGTGTCGCCGCCCCAGCGGATCGCCCACACCATCTTCTCCACCTCCTCCGCGATCGAGGAGGTGACGGCCGAGTTGCCGATATTGGCGTTGATCTTCACCAGGAAGTTGCGGCCGATCGCCATCGGCTCGGATTCCGGGTGGTTGATGTTGGACGGGATGATCGCCCGCCCCCGCGCCACCTCGTCGCGCACGAATTCCGGGGTCACGTGGTCCGGGATCGCGGCGCCGAAGCTCTCGCCGTCGCGCGCCGCCTGCTCCCGCGCCCGCTCGCGGCCGAGATTCTCGCGGATCGCGACATACTCCATCTCCGGCGTGACGATGCCGGCGCGGGCATAGGCCATCTGCGTCACCGCGGTGCCGCCACGCGCCCGCAACGGGCGCCGGTCGCCGCGCGGGAACTCGAACAGGTTGGCGGCCTCGCCCGGGCGGCGGCCGTCATCCTCCGGCCGCACGGTGCGCCCGTCATAGGCCTCGACATCGCCGCGGGCGGCGATCCAGCCGGCCCGCAGCGCGGGCAGGCCGGCGCCGATGTCGATCAGCGCCGCCGGGTCGGTGTAGGGGCCGGAGGCGTCGTAGACGCGCAGCGGCGGCTCGCCGGATTCGGGCGACAGCACGATCTCGCGCATGGCGACGCGCAGGTCGGGGTGGCGCTCACCGGGAACATGGACCTTGCGCGACGCCGGCAGCGGGCCGGTGGTGACGGTTGTGGGGATGGCGTCCTTGGGCATCGTCGTCCTCCTCGATCGGACGGATTGAGGGCGTGCCAAGGACGGAAAGCTGGAAAGAGAGCGGCTGAGCGCGCATGTGGTTCCATTCCCTACGCCGGCACGACCCGGATCAGGTTCGAAGGGTTCCCACGTCGCGGATGGTGTGGTGTCTCAGCTCCTTACCGGAGCTCCCCTCGGAACGCCTCGATCAGAGCGCGCCCGGGGAGGGCATGTCAAGCGGGAAGGCAGCCGACGCACCGCTCCGCCTCGATCTTGACCGTATTCCTAAAAAAGTCTACATTCCAATGCATTGGGGTGTATTTCTGATTCTTCGGTTGAGAGCGACGGATGCTGCGACATGCCTGGGTGCTGTCGATCGCGCTGGCCCTGGCCGCCTGTGGCGGGGGGCGCGAGATCGTGCGCAACCCCACCGGCAGCGGTGTCGCCCGATACGTCACCGCCAACGCGCCGGAGGAGTGCGTGCCCTATGCCCGCGCCGTCTCCGGGATCCAGATCAAGGGCGACGCCTGGACCTGGTGGGACCAGGCCGACGGCGTCTACGGCAAGGGCAGCGAACCGCGCTCCGGCGCCGTGCTGGTGCTGGGACGGTCGGACCGGCTGAGCGCCGGCCACATCTCGGTGGTGGTGGCGGTGCGCAATTCGCGCGAGATCACCGTATCGCACACCAACTGGGGCAATGACGGGCCGACGCGGCGCCGGATCTACCGCGAGCAGTCGGTGATCGACGTCTCCAGCGGCAACGACTGGACCGCGGTGCGGTTCTGGAACCCGGACACCAACGCCTATGGCGGCGTCTACGAGGCGGACGGCTTCGTCTATCCCACGAATGCCTGAGGCCGATCGCGAGCCTCTCGACGACCGGACAGCGCTTCGGCTATAAGCCCGCGCGCGACTGCGGCACGGCCGCGGCGCTTCGGACGTTTCATCCCATGACCCTGCCCCTTCCCACCCCGGATCCACGGGCCCGCCGGCGCCTGGAGATCGGCCTTGCCCTGCTCGCCGACGGCCAGCCGGCCGAGGCCGCCGAAGCCATCCGCGCCGCGATCGAGATCGATCCCGGCGACGTCGAGATCCACTACGCGCTGGGCCAGGCGCTGGAGGCAGCGGACGGCGACGCGGCCACGGCCTACCGCGCCGCGCTGGAGCTGGACCCGGACGACCGGATGGGCGCCGCGGTGCGGCTGGCGCTGATCGGCGCCGCCCCGGTGCCGGCACAGCTGCCGGAAGCGCATGTCCGCACCCTGTTCGACCAGTACGCCCCGCGCTTCGACACGGCGCTGGTCGAGGCCCTGCGCTATCGCGGGCCGGAGCTGCTGCGCCGCGCCGTCGACCGGACGGTGCCGGAGGGCCGCCTCGACATCCTCGACCTCGGCTGCGGCACCGGCCTGGCCGGCATCGCCTTCGCCGACCGCCGCCGCCGGCTGGACGGCATCGACCTGTCGCCCGGCATGATCCTGCAGGCAATGGCGCGCCGACTGTACGACCGGCTGGAGCCGGGCGAGATCGTCGCCACGCTGGCGGAGTGGCCGGAGCGGTACGACCTGGCCCTGGCGGCCGATGTCGCGGTCTATATCGGCGACCTCGCGCCGCTGCTCGCCGCCGCCCGGCGGGTGCTGCGGCCGGGCGGCCTGTTCGCCCTGACCCTGGAGGCGCAGGACGACGCCGACGGCCACGGCTGGCGCCTGGGCCACCATCATCGCTACCAGCATTCCGCCGCCTATCTGCGGGCCGCCGCGGCGGAGGCCGGCTTTGCCACGGTCGAGATCGAATCCGCCTGGACCCGCACCGAGAACAAGGTGCCGCTGCCCGGCTGGGTCGCGGTGCTGCAGGCGGCATGAACTATCGCCACGCCTTCCACGCCGGCAACCAGGCCGACGTCCTGAAGCACGTGGTGCTGGTGGCGCTGCTGGAAGCAATGCGCGGCAAGGCCAAGCCCTTTTCCGCTCTCGACCTGCATGCCGGCGTCGGCCGCTATGCCCTGGCCGCCGAGGCGTCCAAGACCGGCGAATATGTCGACGGCATCGCCCGGATCGAGCGGGAGACGGAAGCCCCGGCCGCGGTCGCCCGCTATCTCGAGCTGGTCCGCGCGTTCAATCCCTCCGGCCGGCTCGAGATCTATCCCGGCTCGCCGCGGCTGATCCGGGCGCTGATGCGGCCGGAGGACCGGCTGACCCTGGTCGAGCTGCATCCCGAGGACAATGCCAGGCTGCGTGCCGAATTCGCCGGCGACGGCCAGGTCGCGATCCACCACCGCGATTCCTGGGAGGCGCTGCGCGGCCTGCTGCCGCCGCAGCCGCGGCGCGGGCTGCTGCTGCTCGACCCGTCCTTCGAGCAGCCGGACGAGCTGGCGCGGCTGGCCCGCGGCATCGCCACGGCGCATCGCCGCTGGCCGGAAGGCGTGATCGCCGCCTGGTACCCGATCAAGGACCGGCCGCCGGTCGACGCCATGCTGTCGGCATTGCCGCCCCTGCCCCGCGCCTGGACGGCCGAGCTGACCGTGTTCGACACGCTGTTCCCGGCCCGCCTCAACGGCTCCGGCCTCGTGCTGGTGAACCTGCCCTGGGGCGTCGAGGAGGCGCTGCGCGAGGCCCTGGCCTGGCTGCAGCCGAAACTCGCCCGCCAGGGCGGCGGCTGGCGGCTGGAGCCGCGGGGAGCTGAATGAGCCCGATCCGGGACGCCGATCTCGCCACGGAGACGGCGACAATTCGCGGGTAGGAATTCCGAGCGGATAGGCTCACAGTCCTCCAAACCATCCGGGAGGACAGGCATGTCGACGACAGGCGGCCCACCCAGGGAAGGCGCCGCGATCGCCACGAGCGGCAGCGAATTCGTCATCGGCAAGACGTTTCTGATCGCGCTTTCGGCGGCAATGGGCGGCTTTCTGTTCGGCTTCGACACGGCGGTCATCAACGGCGCCGTCGCGGCCATCCGCCAATGGTCCGGGGCCGGCGACGTCCTGCTCGGCTTCTCGGTGGCGAGCGCGCTGCTCGGATCGGCGGTCGGTGCGTGGTTCGCGGGGCCGATTGCGGACAAGTACGGCCGGATCGCAGTGATGCAGATCGCCGCGGTGATCTTCCTCATCGGCTCGGTCGGAACCGGCCTGGCGTGGAGCATCTGGTCGCTGACGGCGCTGAGGTTCCTCGGCGGGGTGGCCGTCGGGGCGGCCAGCGTCATCGCCCCGGCCTATATCGCCGAAGTCTCGCCGGCCCACATCCGCGGCCGCCTCGGCTCGCTGCAGCAGTTGGCCATCGTGGTCGGCATATTCGTCGCGCTGCTGTGCGACTATGCGCTGGCGGCGGCGGCAGGCGGCGCCGGCAACACGCTGTGGCTGGGGCTCGAGGCCTGGCGCTGGATGTTCATCTCCATGGCCGTGCCGTCGGTGATGTACGGGGTGCTGGCCGGCATCATCCCGGAATCGCCGCGCTTCCTGGTCGGCAAGAAGCGCATCGCCGAGGCGGCGGAGGTGCTGCGGCGCTTCGTCGGCAACCGGCCGCCGCCGCGGGTGAAGATCGCCGAGATCGAGAGCAGCATCGATCTGGAGAAGCGGCAGTCGCTGCGCGACCTGCGCGGCCCCCGCCTGGGCCTGCTGCCGATCGTCTGGACCGGCATCCTGCTGTCGGTGTTCCAGCAGTTCGTCGGCATCAACGTGATCTTCTACTACTCCTCGGTGCTGTGGCAGGCGGTCGGCTTCACCGAGGCGGATTCCCTCGTCATCACCGTCGCCACCTCGGTCACCAACATCCTGACCACGCTGGTGGCCATCGCCCTGATCGACCGCGTCGGGCGCAAACCGCTGCTGCTGGTCGGGTCGGCCGGCATGACCCTGACGCTGGGCACCATGGCGTACATCTTCGGCACCGCCCCGACCGAGATGGTCGACGGTGCCGTGACCCCGGTGCTGGGCGACACGGCCGGTGTGGTCGCCGTCGCCGCCGCCAACCTCTATGTCGTGTTCTTCGGGGTCAGCTGGGGGCCGGTGGTCTGGGTGCTGCTGGGCGAGATGTTCAGCAACCGCATCCGGGCCTATGCCCTGGCGGTGGCCGCGGCGGCGCAATGGGCCGCCAACTTCGTCGTCTCGGAGACCTTCCCGTCCCTCGCCTCGGCCGGCCTCGGGGTCGCTTACGGCATCTACGCCGTGATGGCCCTGCTGTCCTTCCTGTTCGTCAGCCGTGCCGTCCGGGAGACCCGCGGGCGCGAGCTGGAGGAGATGGAGTGATCCGGCCCCACGACGACACATGACGGCTGGAATCGCTGGGCCAAGTTTCGGGGCGCTGCCGATGGGCTTGCGTCCGGGAGGGATCCGGATCATATATCCGGATAGACAGCGCGAGGATCGGCGATGGGCAGTTCCGCTCAGAAGAAGGCCATCAGGAACTACCGCGCACGCCTTGAACGGCGCGGCCTTGCACGCTTCGAGATCATGGCGCCGGATGCGGATCGCGAGCTGATCCGGGCGCTGGCGCGCCGGCTGGCCGAGGCAGGCCCGGAGGCGGAACGAGTGCGAACGACCGTGCAAAGGGCCGTGGCCGGCGAGCCGCCGAAGACCGGGGGCATCCTTGCAGCTTTGCGGCGCTCGCCGCTGGTCGGTGCCGATCTCGACCTCGGCCGCCCCCGTGAGGAGGGGCGCGGGATCGACTTGTGACGCGCTACCTCCTCGACACGAACATCATCAGCAACCTCGTCAAGCCGCAGCCAACGGACTCGTTGCTGGCCTGGATGGCCGCACAGAAGGACGAGGATCTGTTCATCGCCTCGCTGACGGTGGCGGAAATCCGCCGCGGCATCCTGGAGAAGCCGAAAGGCAGGAAGCGCGACGCGCTCGATGCCTGGTTCTTCGGTCCGGAAGGGCCGCAAACACTGTTTGCGGGACGAGTCCTGGCGTTCGACGACAAGGCCGGGCTGATCTGGGCGCGGCTGATGGCGGAAGGAAGGTCGGCCGGGCGACCCCGCAGTGCCCTCGACATGATCATAGCCGCGGTCGCCAGCGCCAACGAATGCGTCGTCGTAACCGACAACGAGAAGGACTTCGCCGGCCTGCCGATCGTCAATCCGCTTCGGAAAGAAGGGTGACAGGGGCAGCGATCAGTCCAGGCAGTCGCAACTGACTTTTCAGGGCGGCGCCGGGCGGCTGGAGCCGCTACCGAGGGGAGAACTGAGCGTCTCTCTGGGATGAGCGTAGGGCAGAAATTCGTCTATTGGCTTCCTATGGTTCTGTCTCTCGATGGGCAGCCGTTTGTTCCATTCATTGATCCGCGTCGTTCTCGCGGCCTGACCCGAGAGGGGAGACGCTTTGCATTTTCAATGATGCATGAGCGTATTCGCGCTGCTGATCCTGACTATGAAGCCGTTCGGTTTGCTATTTTCCGGTTCGGGGACATGGAGGGGAATAAACGCCCCCCTATTCTACACACGGATGAAGGGGTGGAGTTGTTCTCACTTGCTCAGATGGAAGAGATGGTCGAAGCGACCTACGAGCTATGGCGCGAGGTGTGCGAGGAACGCGAGATGGAAACGCGCCGCAAAGCATCGGGCAGACGCGGCCCCCTAATCTAAGCGGAAACACCAATCGCCAGAAACGGTTCGGGCGATACGGATGTTGGGTTCGCTTCCACGAACTCAACATCCATGTCCGGCGCCTCAGGCCTCCTTCTTCTGCCGCTCGATCTTCTTGCGCTCGTTCGGGTCCAGAACCGTCTTGCGCAGGCGGACCGTCTTCGGCGTGACCTCGACCAGCTCGTCGTCGTTGATGTAGGTCAGCGCCCGCTCCAGCGTCATCTGGATCGGCGGGGTCAGGCGCACCGCCTCGTCCTTGCTGGTGGTGCGGATGTTGGTCAGCTGCTTGCCCTTCAGGACATTGACCTCGAGGTCGTTGCCGCGGGTGTGCTCGCCGATGATCATGCCCTGATAGACCTTGGCCTGCGGCTCGATCAGCATCGGGCCGCGGTCCTCCAGGTTCCACAGCGCATAGGCCACGGCCTCGCCCTGGGCGTTCGAGATCAGCACGCCGGTGTGGCGCGAGGCGATCGCGCCCTTGTGCGGGGCGTAGTCGTGGAAGATCCGGTTCAGGACGCCGGTGCCGCGGGTGTCGGTCAGGAATTCGCCCTGGTAGCCGATCAGGCCGCGGGTCGGCACCAGCATCACCAGGCGCTGCTTGCCGCCGCCGGACGGCCGCATCTCCAGGAGCTCGCCCTTGCGCTCGGACAGCTTCTGCACGACGACGCCGGAATGCTCCTCGTCGACGTCGATCGTCACTTCCTCGATCGGCTCCAGCACCTGGCCGGATTCGTCCTTCTGGAACACCACGCGCGGGCGGCTGATCGACAGCTCGAAACCCTCGCGGCGCATGGTCTCGATCAGGATGCCGAGCTGCAGCTCGCCGCGGCCGGCGACCTCGAAGGCGTCCTTCTCGGCGGTCTCGGTGATCTTCAGCGCGACATTGCCCTCGGCCTCGCGCAGCAGCCGGGCGCGGATGACGCGGCTGGTGACCTTGTCGCCCTCGGTGCCGGCCAGCGGGCTGTCATTGACCGAGAAGGTCATGGCGATGGTCGGCGGGTCGATCGGCTGGGCCGACAAGGCCTCGGTCACCGCCGGGTCGCAGATGGTGTCGGCGACGGTCGCGGTCTCCAGCCCGGCGATGGCGACGATATCGCCGGCCTCGCCGGAGTCGATCGGCTGCCGCTCGATACCGCGGAAGGCCAGGACCCGGCTGATCCGGCCGGTCTCGATGGTCTCGCCGTTGCGCGACAGCGCCTTGACCGTCTGGTTCGGCCTGACCGAGCCGGACAGGATGCGGCCGGTCAGCACCCGGCCGAGATAGGGGTTCGCCTCGACGGTCGTCGCCAGCATGCGGAACGACTGGTCCTCCTCGACCTTCGGCGCAGGCACGTGCTTCACCACCAGGTCGAACAGCGGCGCCATGTCGGTCCGCTCCGCCTCCAGGCTGTCCGCCGCCCAGCCCTGCTTGGCCGAGGAGAACAGGGTCGGGAAGTCGAGCTGCTCGTCATTGGCGTCGAGCGCCGCGAACAGGTCGAACACCTCGTCATGCACCTGGTGCGGGCGGGCGTCCGGCCGGTCGCATTTGTTGACCAGCACGATCGGCCGCAGGCCCAGCTTCAGCGCCTTGCCGGTGACGAACTTGGTCTGCGGCAGCGGGCCTTCGGCCGCGTCGACCAGCACCACCACGCCATCGACCATGTTCAGGATGCGCTCGACCTCGCCGCCGAAATCGGCGTGGCCCGGCGTGTCGACGATGTTGATGCGGACGTCCTTCCACACCAGCGACGTGCATTTCGCCAGGATGGTGATGCCGCGCTCGCGCTCGAGGTCGTTCGAGTCCATGATCCGCTCGGCCACCACCTGGTTGTCGCGGAAGGCCCCCGACTGGCGCAGCAGCACGTCGATGAGCGTGGTCTTGCCATGATCGACATGGGCGATGATGGCGATGTTCCGGATATCCATGGTCCGTCCAGGGGGCGGGAGGGCGGGAAGCGGTGCGGGCAAAACAAAGGACGGCGGACGGGTCGTCTTGCCAACGCCCCAGCCGCCGTTGCAGTGCAATATAGGCGGATCGGCGTCAAACGCAAGCCGAGGGCGCCAAATCGTTGAAAAGTCGAGAGAGAATTTAAGGCAACGAAACGCGCATGGTATGTGTTCCCATCACGGCACAACCGAAGCGCGAGCGGCGGCAGCACCACGGGCGCGCGGCGATCAGGGGGAGCGCGGGATTGCGGGCAAGACTGGGCAGGTTCGGGTGGCTCGGCCTCCTCGCGGCACTGGTTCCGTCGGCGGCGCTGCTGGCCCAGGACGAGGCGCCGGCCACCGAAGGCGAGGCGGCGACCGAGGCGGCGCCGCTGCCCGACGAGCTGCCCTATGCGGCGACGCTGGAGCCGATCCCGGACGAGAACGCGACCGCGGCGCTGACCGGCGCCTCGAACCTGCTGAAGCTGCAGTCCAGCCCGCCCTCGGGCCCGGTCGGGCTGGTCCGCCGCGCCATGGCCGACCGCGACCGGCTGTACGGTGCGCTGGGGGCGCTGTCCTATTACGGGGGCGAGGTCCACATCGCCATCGACGGCGCGGAGCTGGACGATCCCGGGCTGATCGACCGGCTGACGGCGCGGCGCGGCAAGGATCCGGTCAAGGTCTCGATCAAGATCGATCTCGGTCCATCTTATAAATTCAAGACCGTGCGGCTGACCGACACCCAGGGGTCGGACCAGCTGCCGCTGGTGATCGACCGGGCGCCGCTCGGCCTCGATCCCGGCAAGCCGGCGCTGTCGGCGACGATCCTGAGCGCCGAGGGCGCCATGGTGGCGCAGATGAACGACCAGGGCTACCCGCTGGCCAAGGTGCCGTCGCGCGACGCGGTGGTCGACCATGCCGACCGGACCATGGACCTGACCGAGATGCTGGACCCGGGGCCCAAGGCCGGCTTCGGCCCGGTCGCGGTGGAAGGCCAGGAGACGGTCCGGGAAAGCTTCATCCGCAGCCGCGTGCCTTTCGTCACCGGCCAGATCTACTCGCCGCAGCAGGTCCAGGACCTGCGCAAGGACCTGGCCGATCTGGGCGTGTTCAGCAGCGTCCGCGTCACCACCGCGGATCAGGTGGACGCGCAGGGCAACGTCCCGGTGACGATCGCGGTGCAGGAGCGGCCGCTGCGCTTCATCGGCTTCGGCGCCAAGTACGAGACCAATTACGGCGCCGGGGTGAACGCCTATTGGGGCCACCGCAACCTGTGGGGCGGGGCCGAGCAGCTGCGCATCGACGGCGAGGTCAGCGGCCTCGGCTACAACGACGCCGCCGAACCGAACTTCAAGTTCGGCGTGTCCCTGAAGGTGCCGGGCTTCCTCGACCGCAACACCACGCTCGACAGCAAGGCCGAGGCGGTGCGCGAGGTGCTGGACGCCTATACCAGCACCCGCGGCCTGGTGCAGAGCATCGCCACCTACCACTATACCAAGCAGATCGACCTGCTGGCGGGCCTCAGCTTCGAGACCGGCCATGTCGAGAACGATGAGGGCGAGTGGGACTACACCTTCGTCGGCATCCCGCTCGGCGCCAAGATCGACACCACCGACAACCTCTTGAACCCGACCAAGGGCTACCGGGCCCAGCTGTCGCTGACCCCCTATCCCACCTTCCTCGGCTCCTCGGTCGACATGATCGTGGCCAAGGCGCTGGGGTCGGCCTATCTGGACCTGTCGGGCGGCGACGGCGACATCGTCCTGGCCGGGCAGCTGGGCATCAGCAGCATCGCCGGGCCGGACATCGCCGACGTGCCGCCCGACAAGCGGCTGTATGCCGGCGGCGGCGGCACCGTCCGCGGCTACAAGTACCAGAGCATCGGCCCGCTGGATAAGAACGACAACCCGACCGGGGGCCTGAGCTCGATCATCGGCAGCCTGGAGCTGCGCTACAAGATCACCGACACGATCGGCATCGTGCCGTTCTTCGACGCCGGCGGCGTCTATGAGAAGAGCGTCCCGGATTTCGGCACCGACATCCAGTACGCGGCCGGGCTGGGCGCCCGCTACTACACCGGCATTGGGCCGATCCGCGCCGACATCGCCATTCCGCTGAACAAGCGCAAGAGCGATGACAGCTTCCAGCTCTACATCAGCATCGGGCAGGCCTTCTGATGCGCGCTCTCCGGCTTCTCCTCATCGTCCTCGCGATCGTCATCGGCCTGCCGGTCGCGCTGCTGCTGCTCGTCTTCGCGGCGGCGCAGACCGGACCCGGCAAGCGCCTGATCGCCGACCAGGCCGGCAGCCTGGCGAGCTCGCCGGAGATGCAGGTCTCGGTCGGCGCGATCGAAGGCTTCGTGCCCTTCGACATGACGGTACGCGACGTCGCCGTGTCCGACCCCGAGGGCAAGATGGTGACGGTCGACTGGGCCCGCCTGGCCTGGAGCCCGACGGCGCTGCTGCGCCGAACCCTGCGGGTCGATGCGGTCGAGGCCGGCACGGTCACGGTCGACCGCCTCCCCGCCGGCGGCGCCGAGCCGGAGCCGGAGCCGAGCTCCGGCGGCTTCTCGCTGCCGCGGCTGCCGGTCGACATCCGGCTCGACCGGCTGAATGTGGAGCGGATCGCGATCGGCCCGGCCGTCGCCGGAATGGCGGCGACGCTGAGCGTGGCCGGCGATGCCCAGCTGGGCGACCCGTCGCAGGGCCTGGCGGCCAACCTCGCGGTCCGCCGGCTGGACGGCGCGGCCGGCGACATCACCGCCCGCCTGGCCTTCATCCCGTCGACCGAGCAGCTCGACGTCGCCGTGTCGGTGCAGGAGCCGCCGGGCGGCGTCATCGCCGCCATGGCCCAGTTCCCGGGACAGCCGCCGGTCGACCTCCGGCTCGACGGCAGCGGCACGCTGTCCGACTGGCGCGCCACCCTGGCCGGCAAGGTCGGCGACCTGGGCGGAGTCGACGGCCAGGTGCGGATCGCGCCCGGCGAAGGCCGCCGGCGCCTGACGGTCGATCTCAACGCCGACGCGGCCCGGCTGGTCCCGGCCGGGATCGCCGCGCTGGTGCAGGGCCCGACGACGCTGAAGGCCGAGGCCGAGATCGCCGATGCCGGCCCGATCACCATCCGGCAGCTCGACGCCGCGGCCGCCGCCGGCACCGTGTCGGTGACCGGCAGCGTGAACCCGACCGGCAACCAGGTGGATCTCGCCTACACGCTGCAGGCCGGCGCCGCCGCCGGCTTCGCCACCCTGCTGCCGCCCGGCACCGGCTGGGACTCGCTGGCGGTCGACGGCACCGCCCGGGGCGCCCTGGACGCTCCGGTCGTCGCCGCCACGATCCGTGGGGCCGGGCTGCGCCAGGCGCCTTACGGCGCCGGCACGCTGGCAGTCGACCTGACGGCGACGCCGCAGGGCAAGCTGTCCGACCCCGAGGCCCCGATCGGGCTGCATGTCACCGCCTCCGCCGACGGCCTGGCGCTCGGCGATCCGCAGATGGAAGCCGCGGCCGGTCGCACCCTGCAGCTCAGCCTCGACGGCAGCGCCACCCAGTCGGGCAAGGCGGTCATCGACCGGCTGGAGACCCGGCTGGACGGCGCGGTGCTGACCGCCGGCGGCCAGGGCGATGCCATGGCGCCGTCCGGCGCCGGCACGCTGCACCTGACCGCCGCCGATCTCGGCCGCTTCTCCGGCCTGGTCGGCCAGCCGATCTCCGGCGCCCTCGACCTGACGGTGAAGCCGTCGCTGGCCGCGGACGGCGCCGCCACCCTGGAATGGAACGGCGCCATCCGCGAACCGAAGGCCGAGGCGACGCCGACCGCCGCGGTGCTGGGCCGGGAGGCGACGCTGACCGGCCGGATCGAGCGCGACGCCGGCGGCAGGATCACCGTCTCCGGCATCAGCGTGAAGGGCGACAAGGCCTCGCTCGACGCCGCCGGAACGCTGGACGGCGAGGCGATCCAGGGCACGATCAAGGCGGCGCTGGGCTCGCTCGCCGCGGTGTCGCCCGGGATCGAGGGCGCGGTGTCGGTCGACACCACCCTGTCCGGCGCGATCGGCGCCCTCGGCGTCAAGGGCCAAGTGGTGGCCGAGGGGGTGAAGACCGCCGGCCATGCGATCGAGCGCCTGACCGTCGATATCGACGCCGCCGGCCTGCCCTCCGCCCCCGCCGGCACGGTCAAGCTGGCCGGCACGGTCGACGGCAAGCCGGCCACCGGCAACATCGTGCTGGCCCAGGGTCCGAACGGCGGCTTCGACCTCAATCCGCTGGTGCTGGACGTCGCCGGCATCAAGGCCGACGGCAACGCCGCGGTGGCCGCGGACGGCAAGCCGGTCGGCGGCACCGTCCGCCTCGCCGTCGCCGATCTCGGCGTGGTCGGCGCCTTCATCGGCCAGGCGCTGCGCGGCCAGCTCGACGCCACCCTCTCGCTCGATCCCGCGGCCGGGGCCAAGATCGACCTGACCGCGCGACGCGTCGCCTATGCCGACCAGGCCCAGCTCGGCGAGGTCCGGCTGACCGGGACCGTGCTCGACCCGATGGCGGACGGCCGGCGCATCCAGGACGGCCGGCTGCTGGTCACCAACGCCGCCGCCAGCGGCACGCCGATCAGCCGGGCCGAGCTGACCGTCGCCGGCACCATGCAGCAGCTGGCGCTGAAGCTGCAGGCCGCGACCGGCTACGGCACCGCCGACATGGCGGCCGATGTCGGCCTGAACGGGGCCGAAACCGTGGTCGGCCTGAAGAGCCTGGCGATCCGCCAGTCCGGCCAGTCGGTCACCCTGTCGAAGCCGGCCACGATCCGTGCCGGCGCCACCGGCGTCGACCTCGGCACCATCGACCTCGCGGTCAGCGGCGGCGGCAGCGTCACCCTGTCGGGCCGGGCCGGAGACGCGCTGGACCTGCGCGCCCGCATCGCCCGGCTGCCGCTCGGCCTGGCGTCGATCGCCAGCCCCGGCCTCGAGCTGCAGGGCCGGCTGGACGGCGACGCCACCATCACCGGCAGCGCCGCCGATCCGGGCGGCAAGTTCTCGCTGAAGGTGTCCGGCGCCAAGATGGGCGGGCTGAACACCGCCGGCCTGCCCGCGGTGGACGCCACCGCCGACGGCACGCTGGGCGGCCGGCGCGTCACCGTCACCAGCCGGGTCACCGCCGGGCGCGCCCGGCTCGACCTGCAGGCCGCGGTGCCGATGGGCGGCGGGCCGCTCTCGGCCTCGGCCAAGGGCCAGGTCGAGCTGGCGATGTTCAACGACTTCCTGGCCGCCGGCGCCGATCGCATCGGCGGGCCGCTCTCGCTCGACATCAGGATCGAGGGCACGCCCGACAGGCCCCAGGCCTCCGGCACCGTCACGCTGCGCAACGGCAGCTATCAGAACTCCGAATACGGCGTCCGGCTGCAGAACATCGACGCCACCGTGACCGGCGCCGGTGACAGCTTCCGCCTGACCAGCCTGTCGGCGAAGACGCCGGGCAGCGGCACCATCAGCGGCAGCGGCAGCGTCACCCTGGGGGCGGGCGGCAGCCTGCCGGTCGACGTCCGGATCCAGACCAGCAATGCGCTGCTGGTGTCCAGCGACCTGGCCACCGTCCATGCCGACAGCGACCTGACGATGTCCGGCGACCTGTCGGCCGATTCCCTGCTCAAGGGCTCGGTCAAGCTGCGCCAGGCGGTGATCCAGATCCCGGACAGCTTCCCGGTCTCGGTCACGCCGATCCCGGTGCGCCAGGTCAATGCACCGCCGGAGATCGCCGCCCGGCTGAAGGACCAGGAGCCCCCGCCCGCCGCCCGCCAGGCGTCGGCCCGGGCGCCGCGCCGGGCGGAGCCGCAGAAGCCGCCATCGCAGATCGCCCTCGACATCACCGTAGAGGCGCCGAACCAGCTCTATGTCCGCGGCCAGGGCATCGATGCCGAGATGCAGGGCCAGATCCATGTCGTCGGCACCACCACGACGCCCGACATCCAGGGCGGTTTCGAGATGCGGCGCGGCGCGATCTCGAAATTCGGCCAGCGGCTGGATTTCGAGCGCGGGCGCATCACCTTCGACGGCGGCGTGATGACGGATCCGCGGCTCGATTTCCTGGCGTCGTCCCGGGCCGGCGACGTCACCGCCCATATCCTGGTCGGCGGCTATGCCTCCAAGCCGGAGCTCACGCTCAGCTCGACGCCCGAGCTGCCGCAGGACGAGGTGCTGTCGCGCCTGCTGTTCGGCCAGGCCACCGGCCAGCTCAGCCCGACCCAGGCGATCCAGCTGGCCCAGGCGGCGGCCGAGCTGGCGGGGGTCGGCGGCGGCGGCACCGGACTGCTCGGCGGCATCCAGAAGTCGCTCGGCCTCGACCAGCTCGACTTCAACACCGATGCCTCCGGCGGGTCGGCAGTCGGCCTCGGCCGCTATCTCACCAAGGGTGTCCGAGTCGGCGTCGAGCAGGGAATCGACGCGGGCAGCACCCGGGCCATGGTCACCCTCGACGTGACCGACAACATCAAGGGAAAGGCGGAGGTCGGCGGCGACAGCGGCGGTGCCGTGGGGGTGACGATGGAGTGGGACTACTGAGAGGGGACGCCCGCGACCATTTGCCACAACCCTGAGTTGCAGCTTCAGCAACTCGGGACGCCTTCTCTTCGGCATGGGCGGGGACAGCTGCCGTGTCGCCCATCCTTCGCCGTCGTCCGCCGGATAGCACGTGTCAAAAGTTGTATAAAATACGAAACTTTTTTTAATTAACTCGGATGTTACATTCATTCAGCTTGTCTGGAACGTTCTTTCTTGGCACGCATCATTTTTGATCCCCAAACGGGCCCAAGCGGAAGGGACGACGCAGATGGCGCTTGAGAAAGCCCCGATGCCGAGGGGTGTTGACCAGCCGTTCGACGACAATCCTTGCGAGACGATCTACGCCGAGGACACCAGCCAGATCATGGAGCAGCGCTGGTACAAGCGTTTCAGAGACGGCGCAGCCGACTACTTCCTGCATCGCGACGGAGCGCCGGCGCGCATCGAATACCACGACAACGGCGCCGTGCGCCGCGAGGACTGGTTCCAGGTCGGGCGCTATCACCAGACCGCGAAGCCGGCGGTGACCGTCTACCATCCCGACGGCACGCCGAAATTCGAGTGGTGGTTCGTGGCCGACGAGGCCCATCGCGAGGATGGCCCGGCCTACATCCACCACGGCCGCGACGGCAACCGGCTGGAGCGCTGGTACCGGCACAACCAGCGCCATCGGACCGACGGGCCGGCCGTGGTCGAACGCGACAGTGACGGCACCGTCCGCAAGGCCGAATGGTGGCTGGGCGGCAAGGAGGTCACCACCGCGGCGGAGGCGTTCCTGGCCGAGACCGGGGCGCGATGGCCGTTCGACGCGCGGACCGAGGCCGGTTTCCTGGAGCGGGTGCTGTCCCGCGCCGCATAGCGCGGCGTGTCAGCCGGCGATCTTCCGTTCCGGCTCCACGCCCTCGCCTTCGGACGGATCCTCCCGCGGGATCGCCACCGCTCCTTCCGGCAGGTGCTGGCGCAGGAACCCGGCCAGCATCTCGATCTCGCCGCGGCGCGCCGCCCCCCGCCGCCACACCAGCCCGATCCGCCGCGACGGCGGCGGCGCATCGAACGGCCTGAGCGCGATGTCGCTGTCGGCCGTGGTTGGCGCGGTGCAGGCCAGGGCCGGCAGCAGCGTGATGCCGATCCGCCCGGCCACCATCTCGCGCAGGGTGGACAGGCTGGTGGCGCCGAAGGCGTCCTCCTGGGTCCGCGCCGCTCTGCGGCACACCTCCAGCGCCTGGTCGCGCAGGCAGTGCCCGTCCTCCAGCAGCAGCAGATGCTCGTCCGACAGGTCGGCGGGCGTCACCCGGTTGACGCGGGCCAGCCGGTGCCCGGTCGGCACGGCCAGCAGGAACGGCTCGTCGAACACCGGCAGCGAGTCCAGCTTCGGATCCTCGACCGGCAGGGCCAAGAGCGCCGCCTCCAGCTCGCCGCGGCGCAGCCGCTCGACCAGCCGGTCGGTCAGGTCCTCGCGCAGATAGAGGCGCAGCTCCGGATAGCTGCGGCGCAGCGTCCGCATCAGCCGCGGCAGCAGATAGGGGCCGAGCGTCGGGATCACGCCGAGCCGGAAATCGCCGGCCAGCGGCGCCGCCTGGTCGCGGGCGGCCAGCAGCAGGTCCTGGGTTTCCGCGAGGATTCGTCGCGCCCGGGCGACCACCGCCTCACCCAGCGGGGTCAGGATGATGCGCCGCCTCGACCGTTCGAACAGCGGCCCGCCCAGCATCTCCTCCAACGCCTGCACCTGGGCGCTGAGCGAAGGCTGGCTGACATGGCAGGCGGCGGCGGCCCGGCCGAAATGCCGCGTGTCGGCGACCGCGACGACATAGCGGAGCTGCCGCAGGGTGATGGGTTGGTTCATAGGCTCAAGCTATCATAATTGTCGGAACAATCGATTGGATTGTGGGAATCCGCCTTGCTATCTGCTTGCTGCAGCGCGAAATCATTTCCGCTGCACTGCAAACACGAAGTCCACGACACATCCCCACGGAGCCTCCAGATGCCCATGCTGACCATCGGCGACACCTTCCCGGATTTCTCGCTCCAGGCCGTCGTCTCGACCGACCCGAAGGACGCCTTCACCCAGATCGACCGCGCCGCCAGCAAGGGCAAGTGGAAGGTCGTGTTCTTCTGGCCGAAGGACTTCACCTTCGTCTGCCCGACCGAGATCGCGGCATTCGGCAAGCTGGCCGGTGACTTCCATGACCGCGACGCGCTGGTCTACGGCGTCTCGACCGACAGCGAGTTCGTGCACCTGGCCTGGCGCCAGAACCACGCCGACCTGAAGGAGCTGCCGATCCCGATGCTGGCCGACATCCGCAAGGATCTCAGCCGCTCGCTCGGCATCCTCGAGAAGAGCGAGGAAGTCTGCCTGCGCGCCACCTTCGTCGTCGATCCGGACAACATCATCCGCTTCGTCTCGGTCAACGACATGTCGGTCGGCCGCAACCCGCAGGAGGTCCTGCGCGTCCTCGACGCCCTGCAGACCGACGAGCTCTGCCCCTGCAACTGGCAGAAGGGCGAGGAGACCCTGAAGGCCGCCTGATCGTCTGATCGGCACCTTCCCTCTGCGCGGCCGGTCCGACCCCGGACCGGCCGTTGCCTTTTCCAGACCCGACATCCCGCCGGAGCCCCCATGTCGATCGACACGCTGAAGGCCAGCCTTCCCGACTACGCCAAGGATCTGAAGCTCAACCTGTCCTCGGTCCTGACCCCGCCCGGCGTGACCGCCCAGCAGATCTGGGGCTCGGCCCTGGCCAGCGCCTATGCCTCGCGCAACGCCACCGTGATCAAGGCGATCGCCGCCGAAGCGGCGCAGCACCTGTCGCCCGAGGCGCAGGGCGCCGCCAAGACCGCGGCGGCGATCATGGGCATGAACAACATCTACTACCGCTTCACCCACCTCGTGTCCGAGAAGGACTACGCGACCATGCCGGCGCGGCTGCGCATGAACGCGATCGCCAATCCGGGCGTCGACCAGGTGGATTTCGAGCTGTATTCGCTGGCGGTGTCGGCGATCAACGGCTGCGGCATGTGCATGGACAGCCATGAGCAGGTCGTCGCCAAGAAGGGCGTCGGCAAGGACGTGGTCCAGGCCGTGATCCGCATCGCCGCGGTGATCCACGGCGTGGCCGCCACCCTGGACGCCGAGGAGAAGCTGGCCGCCTGACGGCCCGCGCTCCGGCAGTGCGAAAGGCCCGCCCCGTGGCGGGCCTTTTGCTATTCGGCGGCCAGCCGGTCGAGCGGGATGCGGCGCCGGCGGGTGGAGCGGTCGGCCAGCACCATCGGCATGCCGTCGGAGCAGGTCTCGATCCGCGCCTCGACGCCGTAGACCTCGCGCAGCATCTCGGCGGTGACCACCGCGCGCGGCTCGCCGCAGGCGGCGACGCGGCCCTCCCGCAGCACCAGCACCCGGTCGGTGAAGCGCACCGCCTGGTTCAGATCGTGCAGCGCGATCAGCACGCAGAGCCCCCGGCTGCGCGCCAGGTCGCGGATCAGCGTCAGCACCTCGACCTGGCGCTGCAGGTCGAGCGCGCTGGTCGGCTCGTCCATCAAGAGGATGCGCGGATCGCGCACCAGCGCCTGGGCGATCGAGACCAGCTGCTTCTGGCCGCCGCTGAGCTCGCCCAGGTTGCGCATGGCGAGGTCGTCGATCTCGAGCAGCCCGAGCGTGCGGGTGACGGCGTCCAGATCGGTGTCGTCGACCCGCCAGCCGGCGCTGCTCTTGCGCGCCAGCAGCACGGATTCGAGCACGGTCAGGACGGCGTTCACCGCCGTCTCCTGCGGCAGGTGGCAGGGCCGGCTGGGATCGCCCTGGGTCCAGCTGCCGGCGGGGCGGCCGTCGATCAGCACCTCGCCCGGGCCGCCGATCAGCCCGGCGATGCGGCGGAACAGGCTGGACTTGCCGACCGCGTTCGGGCCGATCACCGCGGTCACCTCGCCGCCCTGCATCACCGGCGTGGTGATGCCGTGCAGCACCGCCCGGCGGCCATAGGCGACCGAGACGTCGCGAAGTTCGAGGGTGACAAGGTTCATTGCCATGCGCGGCGCCGGCTGGTCAGGATCAGGCTGAAGAAGAAGGGCACGCCGACCAGGGCGGTGATCACGCCGATCGGGAAGATGACGCCCGGCACGATCGACTTCGACACGATCGAGGTGGCGGACAGCATCAGCGCCCCGGCCAGGGCCGAGGCCGGCAGGAAGAAGCGCTGGTCCTCGCCGATCAGCATGCGGGCGATGTGCGGGCCTACGAGGCCGACGAAGCCGATGGTGCCGACGAAGGCGACAGGCACGGCCGCCAGCAGGCTGACCGCCAGGATCGTCTCCAGCCGCAGGCGGCGGACATCGATGCCGAAGCTGCGGGCCTTGTCCTCGCCCAGCCGCAGCGCCGTCAGCTGCCAGGCCCGGCGCGCCATCAGCGGCAGCAGGACGACCAGCACCCCGGCGGTGACCGCCAGCTTGCCCCAGCTGGCCTTGCCCAGGCTGCCCATGGTCCAGAACACCACCGCGGCCAGCGCCTGCTCCGACGCCACATACTGCAGCAGCGACAGGAGCGCGTTGAAGGTGAAGACGATGGCGATGCCCAGCAGCACCACCGTCTCCATGGTCACACCGCGGCGCTGGCTCAGCGCGTGCAGGCCCAGCGACGCCACCAGCGCCATCAGGAAGGCGTTGACCGGCACCATGACGTCGGTCAGCGACGGGATCAGCGCCACGCCGAGGACGATGGCCAGCGCCGCGCCGAAGCTGGCGGCGGCGGAGATGCCGAGGGTGAAGGGGTCGGCCAGCGGGTTGTTCAGCACCGTCTGCATCTGGGCGCCGGCCACGGCCAGGGCGGCACCGACCACGACGGCCATCAGCGCCACCGGCAGGCGGATATCCCAGATCACCACCCTGAGCGTCGCCGGCACATCGGACGGCGAGACCAGGGCGGACACCACCTCGCCGACGCCGTAGCGCGCCGGGCCGATGCCGATGTCGAGCACCAGGCTGACCAGGAGCGCCGCGGCCAGGGCGGCGAGCAGCAGCAGCTTGCGCCGGGCCAGGCCGCGATAGGCGGCGCGGCCGGCGCTGAGGTGGGTGGCGATCGGGATCGGAGAGGCGTGGTCGACCATGAGAACCTTCAGCCCGCCGGGGCCAGCGAGACCCAGTAGCCGGGCCGGTACGGGATCGGCAGGAAGCGCTCGTGCAGGGTGCGGAACGTCGCCTCCGGGTCGAGGTCGGCGAAGAGATCCGGATGCAGCCACTTGGCGATCTGCTGCACCCCGACGAACTGGTAGGGGCTGTCGTAGAACTGATGCCAGATGGCGTGGACGCGGCCATCGGCCACCGCCTTGACGCCGGTATAGGCCGGGCGCCGCACCAGCGCCGCCAGCCGCTCCTTCGCCTTGGCCTGGTCGGCGTCGGGGCCGAGCCCGACCCAGCCGCCGTCGGGCACGAACTGCGACCAGTTGGCGCCGGTGGCGATGACCACGTCGGGGTTGGCGACCGTCACCTGCTCCGGGTTCAGCACGCCGAAGGCGCCGGGGATCAGGCCGGCGGCGATGTTGGTGCCGCCGGCCATCCGCACCATGCGGCCGAAATTCTCGTCGCCGAAGGAGGCGCAGCATTCCGCGCCCCAGCCGGTGCCGGCGGCGCGCTCGATCATCACCTTGGGCTTCGGCGCATCCGCCTTGGACAACCGGCCCAGCACCAGGTCCAACTGCTGGCGGTAGAAGGCGATGAAGTCCTCGGCCCGGTCCTGCCGGCCCAGGATCTGGCCGAACAGCCGGACGCTGGGCTCGGTGTTGGTGAAGGGCTCGTCCCGGAAATCGATGAAGACGGTGGCGATGCCGGCGCCCTCCAGCGTCTTGATCAGCCCGGATTCCTCGGCCGCCGGCTTCTGGCCCAAGAGCAGGAACAGCACGTCGGGCTTCAGCGCGATCGCCTGCTCGGTGTTGAACGTCCCCTCCTCCGGATCGCCGATGTCGGGGATGGCGTCGATGCCGGGGAACTTCGCCTGGTACAGCCTGTAGGTGTCGAGGTCCGAGCGCTCGAACTCGTCCTTCCAGCCGGCGATGCGGCCGATCGGGTTCTCGCGGTCCAGCGCCGCGACGATGTAGATCTGCCGCCCCTCGCCGAGCAGGATGCGCTCGACATGCTTCGGCACCTCGACGGTCCGGCCGGCCAGGTCGGTGACCGAGATCTTGTCTTCCGCCGCCAGCGCGGCGCCGGCGCAGAGGCTGAGCGCCGCCGCCGCCAGGAACCGGATCATCGAGCCCATTCGCACCCCCGTCGTGACCGGGGTTGGGTACCATGCGGATATTGCGATTGCGAGTGCTTTTCAGTCTCGCTCGGCGAGGCTGCAGCGGAGCGCGGCTCTCTGGCATGCTGTCGCCGCAGCCCCGGAGTCGCGATGATTCAGCTGTCCCGTGTCCGCCTCGATCCGATCCATGTCCGCCAGGCGGTGCGGGGCGCGATCGCGGCCGTCGCCGCCTATGCCCTGGCCGAGGCCTTCGGCCTGCCCAAGGGCTACTGGTCGGTGCTGACCGCCGTGATCGTGATGCAGGCCACGCTCGGCGCCACGCTGAGCGCCACCATCGACCGGCTGCTCGGCACCGCGTTGGGCGCCGCGTTCGGGGTGGTGGGCGCGGTGCTGTCCGGCCCATCGGCGCTGCGCACCGGCGCGGTGCTGCTGCTGGTGATGCTGGCCACGGTCTATATCGCCGCCCGGCGGCCCAGCCTGCGGCTCGGCTCCGTCACCGCGGCGATCGTCATGCTGTCCGACCCGAGCCATGCCGACCCGCTGGGCGCCGCCTTCCAGCGGGTGGCCGAAATCGGCCTCGGCGCCGTGGTCGGCGTGCTGGCCGCCCTCCTGATCCTGCCGGCCCGGGCCGGCGACCATCTGCGCGACACCGCCGCCGAGCTGCTCGGCCAATGCGCCACGCTGCTGACCCTGATCGCCGGCCGCCTCGCCGGGTCGGGGGAGGACCCGACGGCGCTGAACCAGCGTATCCGCACGCTGCTGCGCAAGGGCGACGGCCAGATCGACGAGGCGCGGCGGGAACGGCCCGGCGCCATTCCCGACCATCTCGACCCGGCGCCGATCATCCGCACCATCCGCCGCCTGTGGCACAGCGAGATCATCCTGGTCCGCGCCGCCCAGGCCCCGCTGTCGCCGCCGCTCCAGGCCGCGCTGGGGGCGACGCTGGACCAGGCGGTGACGGCGGCGAAGAAGCGGATGACCGCGCTGGCCGCGGCCCTGGAAGCGAGGGCGGCGCCGGGCGACGGCAGCGCCCTCGACCAGGCCGTGGCGGCGCTGCAGAGCAGCATCGATGCGCTGCGGGGCACGGGTGGGGACGGCCTCGACGGCCGCGAATTCGGCCAGGCCTTCGCCATCGCCTTCACCTTCGCCCAGCTCCGCGACAGCCTCGCCGATCTGGCCGAGCGGCTGCGCGAGCAGGCGGGCGAGGCGACGGCGCCGCCGACGGCGGACTGAAATCAGGGAGAGCGCCATGACCGCATCCGGCATCCACGCCATCCTCTACGCCTTCTTCGATGCCGAGGAGCGGCTGGACCGCGCCGCCATGCGCCGGCAGGTGGAGGCCTGCCTGGAGGCCGGGGTCGCCGGCATCGCCGCCCTCGGCCTGGCCACCGAGGTGGCGAAGCTGAGCTTCGACGAGCGCCGGGCGGTGATGGACTGGGTGGCCGAGGATGTCGGCGGCCGGGTGCCGGTCGGCTTCACCATCTTCGGCCCGTCGGTGGCGGAGCAGGTGGCGATGGTCCGCGCCGCCGAGGCGGCCGGGGCCGGCTGGCTGATCCTGCAGCCGCCGGCCGCCGGCAGCCACGGCGCCGGCGAGTACCTGGATTTCTTCAGCCGGGTGATGGATGCGACGGCGCTGCCGGTGGCGATCCAGAACGCGCCGCAATATCTCGGCCGCGGCCTGTCCGCCGAGGACGTCGCCCGGCTGATGCGGCGCCACGCCAACATGACCCTGATCAAGGCGGAGGGGTCGGCCATCGAGATCGAGCGGCTGATCGCCGCCACCGAGGGCCGGCTGCGGGTGTTCAACGGCCGCGGCGGGCTGGAGATGATCGACAGCCTGCGCGCCGGCTGCAGCGGCTTCCTGCTGGCACCGGACGCGGTCGACCACGCGGTGGCGATCCAGCGGCGGTACGAGGCCGGGGACGAGGCAGGGGCCGCCGCTGCCTATGCCCGGGTGGCGCCGTCGATCGTCTTCGTCATGCAGTCGATCGAGACGCTGATCTGCTACGGCAAGCGCCTGTTCGCCGCCCGGGCGGGCTTGGCGGTTCACGATCGGGCGCCGGCGCTGCGCCCGACCGAGTTCGGGCTCGATCTGGTGGCCCGGCACGCCGCGGCGCTCGGGCCGTTCGGGCCGCGCTGACAGCCAGCTTCGTAGGTTGGGTTCGCGTCGGCGAACCCAACATTCGTTCGGGCTGCGCGGTGTTGGGTTCGCGTTCGCGAACCCAACCTACGTCGAGCGGGACGGTCCGCCGACCCTCAATTCCGCAGCACGTTCGACAGCTCCCGCATCTGGGTGCGGGCGCGCAGCAGGAAGAAGCCCTGCACCGCCAGGTGGTTGGGCTGGAACATGGCGTCGGCGCGGCCGTTCATCACCACCAGCGGCCGCAGCTCCGCCGCCTCGCGCAGGTTGTCGACCATCTCGTCCCAGATCTTGGTCGCGCCGGACTGGGCGATCACGCCCTCGAAGTCGCGGCCGAGCGCGCGCAGCACCAGGAAATAGGCGTAGAGCCGGCCCTTGGTGGCATAGAAGATGTCGTCCGCCCGGGTGTCGATCAGCCAGCCGCGGCTGGCCTCGATATGGTCGGCGATCACCGAGGATTGCGAGCCGAGGTCGGCGGCGAAGCGGTCGATCGTCTGCAGCAGGTTGTCGGCCCGCCGCTCGAACGGCGCGGTGCCGGCGGCGACCTGCTGGTTGTAGCTGCGCAGCGCCCGGGCGGCGGCACGGTACTGCGATTCCGACGAGGCCGTCGGCGCCCAGGAGGTGCTGAGGTCGAACAGCCAGATCGTGCCCGGATAGCGCAGCAGGCCGGTGGCGCGGTCGAGATCCGGATCCACCTGGGAGGAACCGCGGGACCGGCCGATCTGGTCGCCCATCTCGGAGGTGAAGCGCGACAGGGCGTAGACGATGCCCTGCTGGTAGTTCGGCATGTTGTCCAGGAGCCAGCCGGGCAGGAAGAACGGGTCGTTCGCGGTCCAGCGATGGGCGCCGCCGGTCTCGCGCTCGATCAGGGCTGCCGCGATCTCCACCGCCTGGCTGCCATTGGCCACCGGCGCGGCCGCGGTGAAGTCCGGGTCGTCGTCGATCGCGTGCACGATGAAGGCGCCGACCGCCATGTAGAGCACGAACAGCAGCACCAGCCCGCCGATGCCCCAGCCGACCGCCCGGGACCAGCGCCGGCCGCCGGCGGGCGGTGGCGCGGCGGGCGGGGCGCCGTCGCCGGCCGCCCGGCGCCGGAACAGCCCGCCCAGTCGCGCGCGCCAGCCGCGACGGGCCGGCGCCGGATCGAGGTCCTCCTGGAAGATGTCGTCCGACCGTTCGCTCACTCGCCCCTCGCCGCCTGATGGTCTCGCGAAACAGAATGGCGATGGCGGCGGTCCGGTGCCAGCCCCGACACGGTGGTGCCGGTACAATCGGCCGCGCGCGCCGACGACGCCTCAGCCGTGCCGGTGGATGTGGGCGGGTGTCTGCATGTCGCGCCACCGGGCATTGCGCTCGTCGTCCTGGCGGCGGCGTCCGGCGTCGGCCGATCAGGGCGGGCCGCGGGGGCGGAGCAGGATCGGGGGCGGCCGTGGCGGGCGGGCCGGTGCCGGCGGTCGGCCGGTCGTCCCCGTGCGGCGCCGGGACGAGTTCCCGGTTCCGGTTGAAGACTCGCCGGCGGCGAGGCTGTGCATGCGGCGCCCGCCCTTCGGGCCGGTGCCTGGACCATCGGTCCCGGCTTTCGCCGTGGCAGCGGGGGGGCCGCCGGCCGGCGGGATCCCGCCGGGCGGAATGCCCAGGGCCCGGCACAGGTTGGCGATCAGGGCTTCGATCGGCAAGGCGGTGTCGGCGAGGTCGACGTCGATGCGCTCGTCCTCGGTCAGCTTTTCCCAGAGATCGGCGGTCAGCTGTTCCTTGGCCTCGGTGTCGGGGGCCTCGGTGTCGGGGGCCTCGGTGTCGGGAACCGCGGCGATGGCGGCGGCGACGCCCTGGGCGACGGCGTGGCGCCGGTCGTCCGTTTCGTCCTGCCGGCTCTCGCGCCGGTGCTCGGCCTCGCGCCGCGCCGCCTCGCGCTCCTGGCGCAGCCTGGCCTTCAGCGCGATGGCGCGGCGGATGCCGAGGAACAGGCTGCTGAAGCGGGTCTCGGCCGTCCCGGCGCGGTCGAGATCACCGGCCGCGAGGGCGGCGAGGGCCAAGGCGTGAAAGCCGCGGGCCAGCTCCTCCGCGAGCTCCATCAGCTCGGACGTCATCGCGGCGTCGGCCTCGATCGCGGCCGGCGACGCGGCGGTCAGCACTTCCCGCCGCCGGCGCAGCTTGAGCGCCACGGCGCGGCGGATGGCGAGGAAGAGGCTGCTGAAGCGGGTCTCGGCCTTGCCGGCACGGTCGAGATCGCCGGCCGCGAGGGCGGCGACCGCCTCGGCCTGGAAGGTCCGGGCCAGCTCGAGGGCGAGCCTGGTCAGCCCGGACAGCACCTCGGTCTCCCGCTCGTCCGTGGACGGCGAGGCAGCGGAGGAAGCCCCGACTGTGCTGGCATCGACCATTCCAACATCAGAACAAAAAGAGAACAAACGGTCAAGCGGAATCGCACCCGGCTGAATGGTCATCGCAATGTCAGGGGCCGGTGCTGCTGCATCGCCATGCCGATGGCCACGCCCCTGCGGGGCTCGCCATGACGGCTCTCTCGCGATACCGCTGCAAAGATCCGACAGCGGCGTCAGCCGCGAGGCACGACGGTGACCATGATCCCAGTGAAGTGCAGGGCGCTGCCGGCCAGCACGAACAGGTGCCAGATCATGTGGTTGAAGGGCAGCCGGTCCCAGACATAGAAGGCGACGCCGGCGGTGTAGGCGAGGCCGCCGGCCACGATCCAGCCCACCGCGGCGCCACCGAGCGACGACCACACCGGGCCGATCGCGACCAGGATCAGCCAGCCCATGCCGAGATAGAGCGGCAGCGCGACGTGCCGGCCGTAGCGGCGCCAGAACAGGCGCAGCGCCACGCCGGCGATCGCGAGGCCCCAGATCACCGCGAACAGTGTCCAACCCCAGACGCCGCGCAGGCCGAGCAGCAGGAACGGCGTGTAGGTGCCGGCGATCAGCAGATAGATCGAGGCATGGTCGAGCAGGTTGCAGGCGTGCCTGAACCGGGGCGTGCGCGCCGCATGCAGCAGGGTGGACGCCACATAGGTCAGCACCAGCGTCGCGCCGTAGATCGCCAGGCTGACGATCTCGAGCGCCCCGCCGTACAGGCTGGCCAGGATCACCAGGATCACCAGCCCCGCCACGGCGAGGGCGGCGCCGATGCCGTGGGTGACCGCGTTGGCGATCTCTTCGGCCAGGCTTTCGGTGCGGTCGGCGATCCCTTCAGTCATGGGATCAATCTAGCATCCGATCCGGCCGCCGCCATGCGGCGCGATCATCCAGCAGCTTGGCCCTCGGCAGGCTGTCGAATACACCGAAACAAGAGCGACGATCGACAATAAAAGAATCTAATTTTGAACAATATTTAATAGATCACCAGCGACCATTCATACTGTTCTATCAAATCCCCTTGTCGGATTTCGTTTCGTTTGTAATGGTGAAATCCAGACCCGAATCTGAGGATCGGCATTTTCGTCGCCAGATCCATAGATTTCGATGTTTCCGAGATCGAATAGTCCAAGGGAGGCGAACCTGCATCCATGCCTGCGTCGATCGCGGAGCATGTCCTTCGTCTCGCCACGACGGTTCAGTGGTCTCAACACCGAATATTGGCACCTGCCAAAACCAACCCAATCAAAAAAGGAGCCGATCGTGGGGGAATTTGAAGCGACAAGTTTATCGGAGCGTGTGCGGCAGAAGACACTTCGGTATTCAAAGCAGATAGCGTTGGCGCTGACCCTCGCGATGTCCGGCGCGGGCCTGGCCCACTCGCAGGATCTGGCAATGCGGGCCGATCAGACCGCCTATGGCGGCCAGATCGGCGTCCCATTGAAGCAAGGCGACTTCGTCTATCTTCCGGCTGGATCCACCGTCACGGCATGGGACTACCGAAATCCGGAGGCGCCCCGGCTGGTCGGCGACACGCGCCGGCAGCCGCTTGCCGGCGTCATCACCTCGATCGCGTCCCGTGGCCGATATCTTTACGCCAGCTGGCGGCGACAGGACGGCACCTCCGGCCTGGCCATCTATTCCCTCCTCGATCCGGGGCGTCCGAGGCTGGTCGACGGCGGCACCCTGCGGAAAAGCGCAGCGGCCGAGGCCATCACGGCCATCTCGATCGATGGGGACTTCCTCTATGCGTTCGACAGCGAGAGAGGCCTGGTCGTTCACTCCCTGGCCGATCCGCTGTACCCCAGAGCCATCCGGGTGGTCGAGGGCGGCCCAGCCGATGTGGTCGGCATGGCCGGCAATCGCATCTTCACGTCGGGCCGGACGTGGCTGGGCGACACCCTGCTGCAGATCTTCGACAACAGCCGGAAGAATTTGCCCAAACGAGTGAGCAGCGAAAATCTGGACGGGTTCGACAATTTCCGCCTGCAGTTTGCCTGGCCGCTCGCGGTGGGGTTCGGGCTGAGCGTCAACCTGTATTACCTGCCGCCCTGGGGCGGTCCGCCGCTGCTGTGGGGCAGCGCGGCGCCGGGCGAAGCGCTCTTCAATGGCTTCATCGCCGGCGACAAAGCCTACGGCTTCGGAGCATCCGGCGTCAGCGTCTGGAGCCTGCGCCTGCCGATCCGTCGTGTCGGCCACGCCGACTTCGACAATGCCTTCGCCGCGGAAACGACCACTGTGCAGGGCCAGTTCGGATGGGTGGCCACCACCACCGATCAGCTGGCTCTCTTCGACACGGGCAGGACGGCATCGCCCCGCCTGGCCAGCGTCGTCGATACCCTTGGCGGCGCCGATGTCAGGGACGCGGCCCTGATCGACCGCAGCCTGGTCCTGCTGCAGAACGTCTATGGGCTGAGCGCGGCCAACGACGACGATCTCGCGCCGACGGGACGGTTCGACGCCGACCTGCCGAAGGCCAAGCAGGCCCGTGCGTTCGAGGACATGGCGGTCGATGGCAGGCGGGCCTATCTGGCGGCCTGGGGCTATGGGTTGATCGTCGTCGATCTCAGCAATCCGTCGGCGCCGCGCGAGCTGGGGCGCCTGCCCGCCGAATTCTCCTCCGCGATCGCGGGGAAAGGCCGGCATGTCTATCTCGGCACGGCCACGAACGGGGGCTCGGTCACATCGGTCGACGTGTCGAACCCGGCCCGTCCGGCGGTGCGGAATGCGGTTCCGGTGGACACCCGGGTCGAGCGGCTGCAACTGGCCGGAGGGCTGCTCTTCGCGGCCACCGCGCCGGACGCCGCGGGAGGTCCTTCGGGGGGCTTGCGCATCTTCGACGTCGGCAACCCCTCGCAGATCAGCGAGATCGGACGCTACACCGACGATTGCGCGTTCTCGAGCGACCTGGCCGTCAGCGACGATGCCAGGACCATCCACCTGCGATGCTCAAACGGCCTCCACATCCTGGATGTGAGCCAGCCGAGCCGGCCGATCCGCGTCGGGTTCTACGCGGCCGGCCCCGGTGGCCCGGCAATCGCGCTCGGCTCCGGATCGGTGTTCGTCGCGACGGACGGGGATGTCGAGGAGGTCGATGTCCGCAACCCGCGCCGGCCGACCTTGCTGAATCGATATCACCTTCCAGCCGAGGCTCGCCGGCTGCGGGTGATGCCGGGCCGCCGCCTGTTCGTGTTCACAGGGACGGGCGGCCTGCGGATCATCAAGCTCTGACGGGCCGCGGGAAAAGCGGGCCGTCCGACGTGATCGGCCCTGGGGCGCGGAGCACCCAGGGCCGATCGATGCGGATCAGGCGCGCCAGAACGGCTTGCGGATCTCGGCCTCGACATCGCTGTGGCTGAGCCCGACATCGGCCAGGACATGATCGTCGAGGCTGGACAGGTGACGGCGCTGGCGCTCGCGGTCCTGCCAGTCCAGAAGCCGGTCGACCAGGCGCAGGACCAGGCCCCGGGAAGCGATGGCGTCGCGAGAGGCGGTGAGCTGGATTCCAGTGGCGGACATCACGGTTCTCCTTGCATTCGAGAGCGGCTGGCCCCGCAGGGGAAGCATCCGCCTCGCCCTGATAGTTGCGCCTTCGTTCTCGTTTCGACAAACGAGGCTTTCTCGTGCTACGGCTTAGAAAATCTATCGCACGACCGGGCCGATCCGATGGCGCGCCGCCTGCCTCCGCTCAACGCCCTCCGCGCCTTCGAGGCCGCCGCCCGGCACCTCAGCTTCGTCGACGCGGCCGACGAGCTCGCGGTCACGCCCGCCGCGGTCAGCCATCAGGTCAAGGCGCTGGAGGCGCATCTCGGCGTCGCCCTGTTCCAGCGGCTGCCGCGCGGATTGGTGCTGACCGAGCAGGCCCGCATCCTGGCGCCGCAGCTGACCCGCGGCTTCGACCGCCTGGCCGAGGCGGTGGCGCGGGTCCGGGTCGACGAGGTCCAGACCGTGCTGTCGGTCACCGTTCTCCCCTCCTTCGCCGTGCGCTGGCTGCTGCCGCGTCTGGCCGGCTTCCGCCGGCTCAACCCCGGCGTCGAGATCGAGGTCAGGGCCCAGCACCAGGCCGTCGACTTCCGCGGCGAGCGGGTCGACATCGCCCTGCGCTACGGCCGCGGGGGCTGGCCCGGCCTGCATGTCGAGCGCTTCCTCGATGACGCGGTGTTCCCGGTGTGCAGCCCGAGGCTGCGCGACGGGCCGCACCCGCTGCTGCGGCCCGAGGACCTGCGCCACCACACCCTGATCCACGACGTGCTGACCGGGGACGACGAGCCCTGGGTCACCTGGCAGCACTGGCTGCTGCATTTCGGGCTCGACGACGTCGACCATCGCCGCGGGCCGCGCTACAGCGACAGCCACATGATGCTGGAGGCGGCCGCGGCGGGCGAAGGGGTGGCGCTCGGCCGCAGCTCGATCATGGCCGACGACCTGGACCGCGGCCGGCTGATCCGCCCGTTCCCGGACATCCAGGTGGCCGACTACGCTTACCATTTCCTGTGCCGGCCCGACGCCATCGACCGGCCGGCCGTGCGCGCCTTTCGCGACTGGCTGGTCGCCACGGCGGCCGACGACCCGACCGCGCCCGACACCGTGGAGCGGTGACCGCCCCCGGGACGCACACCGGAGATCATCCATGACCGGGAAAGGATGAGGAGAGATCGGCCTCTATTCTCATGGAACGCAGCGCGTCGGCTCGCTATCGTGCCTGATCGGCGCCTACTCTCGGCTGGGAGCGTCCTGTGGAACGCCGCCTCGCTGTCATACTTGTGGCCGACGTTGTCGGATATAGCCGCCTCATGGGGCTCGATGAGGAGCGGACGCAAGCTGCGTTCCGAACCTGCCATGCCGCTATCGCGGCGATCATCAGCAAGCATCGTGGCAGGATCTTCGGTGGCGCTGGCGACAGTGTATTGGCTGAATTTGCAAGTCCTGTCGAAGCCGTGTGGGCTGCAATAGAAATCCAGAATGATATAGCCGAACGACCCCTCGATTTACCCGAGGGCCAGCAAATGCAGTTCCGGATCGGGATCAACCTTGACGATGTGATGGTTGAGGACGGCAACCTTTACGGCGATGGGGTGAACGTGGCGGTTCGCCTGGAAGCATTGGCCGAGCCGGGCAGCATATGCCTCTCCGGCAATGTTCACGACCATGCGCAGCAAAAGCTGCCACTGCAGTTCGTCGATCTCGGAGCGCAGCGCCTAAAGAACATCGCCAAGCCGGTACATGTCTATCGCGTAGCCCCGCACAGTCCCGCCAAAAATGTTCTGTCGGTGACCGCGGCCGATGCATTTGCTACAAATTGGCTGGCGCCACGGTTAGGGAAATTTCAGGCAATTCACCCTGACATCGACTTGAGGCTCGAGGCCATGAGCCGAGTGGTCGATTTCACTCGTGAGGCATTCGATATCGGCATTCGCGAGGGTCACGGCAATTGGCCCGGCCTCATGTCCCATTTGTTGATGCCAATCGAGTTCACGCCCTTCTGCAGTCCGGAATTCCTGGTCCGCACCGGCAAGCTCATCGCCCCGACCGATCTCTTGCAACTCCCGTTGCTCTCTTGGGGAACGACCAACGATTGGTGGCGTGAGTGGTTCGAACTGTCAGGCATCTCGAACCCGGAGCCGGCATTCCGCCCATCGATTCAACTCAGGGCGCAGACGGCGTTCAGCCAGGCGGCGATGGCGGGACAGGGGATGGCCATCCTGAACCCCGCCCTGTTCGCTGCCGAGATTGCCGCTGGCCTTCTGGTTCAGCCGTTCGATATCGTCGCCCGAAGCGGATTGAGCTACTGGCTCGTTTACCTGGAGGAATGCCAAAGCTTTCGAAAAGTTGGCGCCTTCAGGGAATGGATCCTTGAAGAGGTCAAGGGCGACGTTGTGCCTCCGGCAGCCGATTTGCGTCGCCTGCAACGCAGGCGCCCCCGGCGATAGGCCTTTTGTCCGATATTAATACTGATTTTCAACGCAAAATTTGCTTTGACCGTTTGGTCAGGATTTCGTTACGGTTCGACTTCAGGAGAGGCGGCGCCGAGACACGGGAATCCGGCCACGGCGCCATGCGAGGCTTGCGGTTCGTCGTCTCCCGGCTGGAAGCCGGGATCGAGCCCCTGGGAGAGATGATGACGACGGCTTCCGATGCCGGCATAGCCGGCCTGCTCCATATCCTCCACCCATGCCCCGACGGCCAGCCCTCGCGGTGCTGGCGCCCCATGCGCATGGCAGATATGTTCTGACTCTTGGTTCGACAGGGAGCGTCTTCCAACAATGAAAAACCTTCTCTCCGCCCTCGCCCTCTCCACGGCGCTCGTGGCCGGGGCTGCCTTCGCCGACGAGGTGAAGCCGGCAGTGGTCTTTGACATGGGCGGCAAGTTCGACCGCTCCTTCAACGAAGGCATCTACAACGGCTCGAAGAAGTGGTCCGACGAGACCGGCGTGAAGATCGCCGAGTTCGAGGTCACCAACGAGTCCCAGCGCGAGCAGGCGCTGCGCCGCATGGCCGAGAACGGCGCCAATGTCGTGATCGCCGTCGGCTTCGCCCAGGCCCCGGCGCTGGAGATCGTGGCCGAGGAGTTCCCGGACACGAAGTTCGCGATCATCGACGCGGTGGTCGAGAAGCCGAACGTCCAGTCGATCGTGTTCAAGGAGCAGGAAGGCTCCTTCCTGGTCGGCGTGCTGGCGGCGCTGGCCTCGAAGACCGGCACGGTCGGCTTCGTCGGCGGCATGGACATCCCTCTGATCCGCGCCTTCGGCTGCGGCTACGTCCAGGGCGTGCACTACGCCAATTCCAGCGCCAAGGTGCTGGAGAACATGACCGGCACCACCCCGGCCGCCTGGAACGACCCGACCAAGGGCGGCGAGCTGGCGCGCAGCCAGTTCGACCGCGGCGCCGACGTGGTCTATGCCGCGGCGGGCGCCACCGGCCTCGGCGTGCTGCAGGCCGCGGCCGACGCCAAGAAGCTGTCGATCGGCGTCGACAGCAACCAGAACCACCTGCATCCCGGCTCGGTCCTGACCTCGATGCTGAAGCGCGTCGACGTCGCCGCCTACAACGTCTTCAAATCGGCGCAGGACGGTACCTTCAAGCCCGGCGTCAACGTGCTGGGCCTGAAGGAGGACGGCGTGGGCTGGGCGCTGGACGACAACAACGCCAAGCTGGTCACGCCGGAGATGAAGACCAAGGTCGACGCCGCGGCCAAGGGCATCATCGACGGCTCGATCCAGGTGGTGGACTACCGCACCAACAACTCCTGCCCGATGTAACAGCGGCGTCCGATCCGCAATGGACAATGATGGCGTGACCCGCGCCGCGACGGTCGGCGGTGTCCCTGCGGGGGCGCCGCCGGCCATCGAGCTGCGCGGCATCAACAAGAGCTTCGGCCCGGTCAAGGCCAACCAGGACGTCTCGCTGACGATCGCCCCCGGCACGATCCATGGCATCATCGGCGAGAACGGCGCCGGCAAGTCGACGCTGATGTCGATCCTGTACGGCTTCTACGAGGCCGACAGCGGCGAGATCCTGGTCAATGGCCGGCCGCAGCGCATCACCTCCTCCAGCGACGCGATCGCGGCCGGCATCGGCATGGTGCACCAGCACTTCATGCTGGTGGAGCCCTTCACGGTGCTGGAGAACGTGATCCTCGGCGCCGAGGGCGGGGCACTGCTGGCCGGCGGCAAGGCCCGGGCGCGGGCGGAGCTGCAGCGGCTGGAACGCGAATACACCCTGGAGGTGCCGGTCGACGCCGTGGTCGGCGACCTGCCGGTCGGGCTGCAGCAGCGGGTCGAGATCCTGAAGGCGCTGTACCGCGGCGCCGACACCCTGATCCTGGACGAGCCGACCGGCGTGCTGACGCCGCAGGAGGCCGACCATCTGTTCCGCATCCTCGCGGCGCTGCGGGCCCAGGGCAAGACGGTGATCCTGATCACCCACAAGCTGCGCGAGATCATGGCGATCACCGATGCGGTGACGGTGATGCGGCAGGGCCGCGTCGTCGCCAATGTCGCGACGAAGGAGACCAGCCGCGAGCAGCTGGCCGAGCTGATGGTCGGCCGCAAGGTGCTGCTGCGGGTCGACAAGACCCCGGCGCGGCCGGGCGAGACGCTGATGGAGGTGCGCGGCCTCGACGTCGTCGACGGCCAGGGCGTGCGCCGGGTCAAGGACGTGTCCTTCGCGCTGAGGGCCGGCGAGATCGTCGGCATCGCCGGCGTGTCCGGCAACGGCCAGTCGGAGCTGCTGGCCGCCCTGGCCGGCATGGTCCGGCCGGCCAAGGGCGACATCGCGGTCGGCGGCACCGCCCTCTCCTCCCTCCCGCATGTCGATGCCCGGACGATGCGCCGGCTGGGCGTCGGCCATGTGCCGGAGGACCGGCACCGCGAGGGGCTGGTCACCGCCTTCACCGCCGCCGAATGCGCCATCCTCGGCCACCATGCCGACCCGGCCTATAACGGCGCGGTGATGACCGACGGCCGCAAGGTCCTGGCCCATTGCGAGCGGCTGATGAAGGACTACGACGTGCGGCCGCCGAACCCGCATCTCAAGGCTGCCAACTTCTCCGGCGGCAACCAGCAGAAGATCATCGTCGGCCGCGAGGTCGAGCGCGACCCGAAGGTGCTGCTGGTCGGCCAGCCGACCCGCGGCGTCGACATCGGCGCGATCGAGGCGATCCACCGCCGCCTGGTGGCGCTGCGCGACAGCGGCAAGGCGATCCTGCTGGTGTCGGTCGAGCTGGACGAGATCCGCTCGCTGGCCGACCGGATCCTGGTGATGTTCGACGGCATGATCGTCGGCGAGGTCGCGGCCGACGGCGCCAGCGAGCAGTCGCTGGGCCTGATGATGGCCGGCGTCCAGCAGGAGGCGGCGGAATGAGCGCCTTCGGCCGTCCGGCCGATGTGCCGCGCTGGGTGTCGATCGGGCTGATCCCGCTGGTCAACCTGGTGTTGGCCTTCGTCGCCGCCGGGCTGGTGGTGCTGCTGATCTACTGGGGCCAGTACGCCGACGGCACGCTGCCCGGGGCGGATTATCTCTACACCCCGGTGCGGGCCGCGGGGCTGCTGCTGAAGGGCGCCTTCGGCAGCTTCCCGAACTGGAGCTACACGCTCTACTACACCACCAACTTCATCTTCGCCGGCCTGGCCGTGGCGGTGGCCTTCCATGCCGGACTGTTCAACATCGGCGCCGAGGGCCAGGCCTATGTCGCCGGGCTCGGGGTCGGGCTGGTCTGCCTGTATCTCGACTTCCTGCCCTTCATCCTGGTGCTGCCGCTGGCGATCGTGGCCGCGGCGCTGTTCGGCGCCGCCTGGGCCTTCATTCCGGCCTATCTGCAGGCGAAGCGCGGCAGCCACATCGTCATCACGACGATCATGTTCAACTTCATCGCCTCGTCGCTGATGGTCTATCTGATGGTCCATGTGCTGATCGCGCCGGGCCAGCAATCGCCGGAGAGCCGGGCCTTCGCCGCCGGCACCGTGCTGCCGACCATCAGCGAGGTCCTGTCCTGGTTCGGCATCCGCATGCGGCGGCTGCCGCTGAACCTGTCCTTCCTGTGGGCCCTGGCCTGCTGCGTCTTCGTCTGGATCTTCATCTGGCGCACCCGCTGGGGCTATGCTCTGCGGACGGTAGGGCTGAATCCCCGCGCCGCCGTCTATGGCGGCATCTCGGTCGCCGGCATCATCATCCTGGCGATGTGCATCTCCGGCGCCCTGTCCGGCTTCATCGCGCTGAACGAGATCATGGGCGTGCAGCGGCGCATCCTCTTGAACTTCGTCGCCGGCGCCGGCTTCGTCGGCATCGCCGTGTCGCTGATGGGCCGCAACCATCCGTTCGGCATCATCTTCGCGGCCCTCCTGTTCGGCGCGCTGTACCAGGGCGGGGCGGAATTGAACTTCGACATGCCGGAGATCACCCGCGACATGGTGGTGGTGATCCAGGGTCTGGTGATCCTGTTCGCCGGCGCGCTGGAGAACCTGTTCCGGCCGCGGATCGAGGCGCTGTTCCGGCGCCGCGCGCCGGCGCTGCAGGCGGCGAAGGGGACGAGCTCATGACCCTGCTCGACGTCATCGCCCTGCTCGACGCCACCATCCGGACCTCGACGCCGCTGGTGCTGGCGGCGCTGGCCGGCCTGTTCGCCGAGCGGGCCGGGCTGGTCGATATCGGGCTCGAGGGCAAGATGCTGGCCGCGGCCTTCGCCTCCGCCGCCATGGCCGCCGGCACCGGCTCGGCCTGGGCCGGGCTGGGCATGGGCGTGGCGGTGTCGGTGGTGCTGGCGCTGCTGCACGGCTACGCCTCGATCACCCATCGCGGCAACCAGGTGGTCTCCGGCCTCGCCATCAACATCCTGGCCTCGGGCCTGACGGTCACGCTCGGCATCGCCTGGTACCAGCGCGGCGGCCAGACCCCGTCGCTGGAGGGCGACGCCCGGTTCCAGCAGATCGTGCTGCCGCTGGCCGACACGCTGCGCGAGGTGCCGGTGATCGGTCCGATCTGGTCCGAGCTGGTCTCCGGCCATTCGGTGCTGGTCTATGCCGCCTTCCTGGCGGTGCCGCTGACGGCCTGGATCGTCTACCGCACCCGCTTCGGCCTGCGCCTGCGCGCGGTCGGCGAGAATCCCGCGGCCGTCGACACCGCCGGCATCTCGGTGACAGCGCTGCGCTACCAGGCGATGGTGCTGACCGGCGTGCTGTGCGGCCTGGCCGGCACCTATCTGTCGGTCGCGCAGAACGCCTCCTTCGGCCGCGACATGACCGCCGGCAAGGGCTATCTCGCCCTCGCCGCGCTGATCTTCGCCAAGTGGAAGCCCTGGCCGGTGATGCTGACCTGCCTGCTGTTCGGCCTGCTCGACGCGCTGGAGGCGCGGCTGCAGGGCACCCGCATCCCCGGCATCGGCGAGATCCCGGTCCAGTTCATCCAGGCGCTGCCCTATATCCTGACCGTGGTCCTGCTGGCCGGCTTCATCGGCCGGGCGACGGCGCCGAAGGCCAGCGGCGTGCCTTACGTCAAGGAGCGCTGAGCCATGCCCGATCCCGGCTTCGAGGCGTTGTTCCAGGCGGCCAGCGCAGCCCGCGCCCGCGCCCATGTGCCCTATTCGCATTTCCCGGTGGGCGCCGCGATCCGCACGCCGGACGGCCGCATCCATGCCGGCTGCAATGTCGAGAACGCCGCCTATCCGCAGAGCCAATGCGCCGAGGCGACGGCGATCGGCGTCATGGTCGCGGCCGGCGGCAAGGCGATCGAGGAGATCGTGGTGATCGGCGGCGAGGCCGGCGACACGCTCTTGTGCACGCCCTGCGGCGGCTGCCGCCAGCGCATCCGGGAATTCGCCCGCGGGGACACGAAGATCCATGTCTGCGGGCCGGAGGGGCTGCGGATGACCACGACGCTCGACGCCCTGCTGCCGCATTCCTTCGGGCCGGAGAACCTAGCCGAGTAGCTTACAGGCGCAGGTGGCGAATATGAATCGTCAGGCCCGACAGCGTCTGATCGAAGAGATTTCCGAACAGCAGCGAGCCGGGCCGATCGAGATCGCGGTGCCACTCGACCTGTTCTTCGACGGCAATGACGATCGCGGCTCGATCGGCTGCAATCTCGGGGATGAGCAACCGGCCATTGCCGAATTCTACCGGACGCTGTCCGACTTGCGTCGGAGGCCCGAGGTGCAGGACATCCTGGTTCGCATCTGCGCCGTGGACGACGATGAGAGCTGGCCGTTTGCGGATACGGTCTATGTCATCTCGTCCCTCCGGCAGAGCGAGATCGAGAGTGCCCTTGCCGGCCTGAGGTTTGACGAGGTCGTGGCCAAATGGATGTACGGCAAGCCGCCCGCCGTGGCGGAGCCAAGGCCCGGCTTCACGCCGTACAGCGTTTGGTGGGATTGAGCGGAGCCCACACGCCGCCTCTGGCGTCCGCCCCCGTCCCGTCCTAGTAAGAACCAACCGTGTCCAAACGGATTCGCCCGAGGGTCGCCATGTCCGAGTTCGCCGCCGCGTCGGCCGAGCGCCGCTGAGATGGCGCTGCTGCCGCAGGAGATCATCCGCCGCAAACGCGACGGGGCCGTGCTCGACGTTGCCGAGATCGAGGCGATGGTGCGTGGCGCGGTCGACGCCAGCGTCACCGACGCCCAGATCGCCGCCTTCGCCATGGCGGTCTTCTTCCGCGGCATGACGATGCCGGAGCGGGTGGCCTTCACCCGCGCCATGGCCCGGTCCGGCCGGGTGCTGGACTGGGCCAACCTGCCCGGCCCGGTGCTGGACAAGCATTCGACCGGCGGCATCGGCGACAAGACCAGCCTGATCCTGGCCCCGATCGTCGCCGCCTGCGGCGGCTTCGTGCCGATGATCTCCGGCCGCGGCCTGGGCCACACCGGCGGCACGCTGGACAAGATGGATGCGATCCCCGGCTATGTCAGCCAGCCGGAGACGGAATTGCTCGACCGGGTGGTGCGGGCGGCCGGCTGCGCCGTGGTCGGCGCCACCCGCGACATCGCCCCGGCCGACCGCCGCATCTACGCCATCCGCGACACCACCGGCACGGTCGAATCGATCGACCTGATCACCGCCTCGATCCTGTCGAAGAAGATGGCCGCCGGCCTGGGCGGGCTGGTGATGGACGTCAAGTTCGGCACCGGCGCGTTCATGAGCGACATCGGCGACGCCCGGGCCCTGGCCCGCTCGATCGTCGACGTGGCCAATGGCGGCGGCCTGCCGACGGTCGCCCTGCTGACCGACATGAACCAGCCGCTGGGCCGCACCGCCGGCAACGCGGTCGAGGTGCGGGAAGCGATCGACCTGCTGACCGGCGGGCCGAAGGACGATCGTCTGTGGGAGGTGACCGCCCGGCTGACCGCCGAGCTGCTGGTGATCGGCGGCCTGGCCGCCGATGCCGAGGCCGCCCGCGTCAAGGTCGAGCACGCTTTGGCCAGCGGCGCCGCGGCCGAGCGCTTCGCCCGCATGGTCCGCGACCTGGGCGGTCCGGGCGATATCCTGGAAAAGGCTGACAGCCACCTGGCGGCGGCGCCGGTGGTCCGGCCGATCGCGCCGGAGCATGACGGCGTCGTCGCCGCGGTCGACGCCCGGGCGATCGGCGTCGCCATCGTCGCGCTGGGCGGCGGGCGCACCCGGCCGGAGGACGGCGTCGACCACGCCGTCGGCCTGACCGAAATCGCCGCCATCGGCGAAGCCGTCGGCGCCAAGGGCCGCCCCCTGGCGCTGCTGCATGCCCGTGATGAGGCCTCGGCCGCCGCGGCGGAGGCGGCGATCCGCGCCGCCGTCACCGTGGCCGACACCGCCCCGGCCCAGCCGGCGCTGGTCGCCGAGCGGATCGCCTGAGCATGGCCGCGCAGGCAGTCGCCGCGCCGCCGCAGGCGAGGCAGTCGGCGGCCCAGGGCATCGCGCTCTATGCCGGCGGCGTCTTCGTCCTGTGCGTCATGGACGCCATGATCAAATGGCTGTCGGCAGACTATCCGATCGCCCAGATCGTATTCTTCCGCGCCTCGATCGGGCTGATCCCGACCCTGGTGCTGCTGTATCGGCCGCCCGGGCTGCAGGCGTTGCGGACCCGGCGGGTCGGGGCGCATCTGCTGCGCGGCCTGGTCGGCGTCGTCGGCACCTTCGGCTTCTTCTGGGCCTTCGCGGTGATGCCGCTGGCCGACGCCTACGCCATCGGCTTCGCCGCGCCGATGTTCATCACCGCCCTGTCGGTGCCGATCCTGGGCGAGAGGGTGGGGATGCGGCGCTGGCTGGCCGTGCTGGTCGGCTTCGGCGGGGTGATGATCATGATCCGGCCGGGCGGCGAGGGCAGCAGCTTCGGCGGCGGCGCCGCCATCGCCCTCCTCGCCACCGCGGCCTATGCCCTGTCGATGGTGCTGATGCGCCTGTACAGCCGCACCGAGACCAACGCCTCGATGATCTTCTACGCCACCATCGTCATCGTCGCCGTCGCCGGGGTGCAGATGCCCTTTATCTGGGTGACGCCGAGCTGGAAGGACGCCGGCCTGCTCGCCGTGCTCGGCCTGCTCGGCGGCATCGGCGCGATCATGATGGCGCAGGCCTACCGTGTCGCGACGCCGTCGATCGTGGTGCCGTTCGAATACACCGGCATGATCTGGGGCGTGGGCCTGGGCTTCATGCTGTGGGGCGACGTGCCCGATCTGTGGATCTGGGTCGGCTCGGCGGTGGTCGTCGCCAGCGGCCTCTACATCCTGCACCGCGAGACGCGGAGCCGCCCCCCCTCGCCGCCGGCCGGGACCACCGACCCATCCGGCGGGATTCCGGTATCATGACGGAGGCTGCGGCGATGCTGCCGAAGGCGGAGCTTCACCTGCATCTGGAGGGCGCGGCGGGCCCGGACCTGGTCCGCCGCCTGGCCGGCCGGCACGGCATGACCCTGCCGGCGGAGCTGTTCAACGCGAAAGGCGAGTTCGCCTGGACCAATTTCCTGCACTTCCTCAAGGTCTATGACGCCGCCAGCACGGTGATCCGGACCGAGCAGGACTATCGCGACGTCACCTACGAGTACCTGAAGGCCTGCGCCGCCGAGGGCGCGATCTACGCCGAGCTGATGTCCTCGCCCGACCATGCCGCCGCGGCCGGCCTGTCCTATCGGGGCCATCTCGACGGCATCGCCCAGGGCATCGAGGATGCGCGGGCCGAGACCGGCATCGAATCCCGCATCATCGTCACCTGCGTCCGCCATCTGGGGGCGGAGCGCGGGGTCGAGGTGGCGAAGCTGGCGGCGAAGCACCCGCACCCGCTGGTCACCGGCTTCGGCATGGGCGGCGACGAGGCCGGCTTCCCGCCGCGCCTGTTCGCCCAGGCCTTCCGCATCGCGCATGAGGAGGCGGGCCTGGCCTGCAACGTCCATGCCGGCGAGGCGGCGGGGCCGGAGAGCGTGTGGGCGGCGCTGCGCCTGCCGGTCGCCCGCATCGGCCACGGCGTGCGCTCGATCGAGGACCCGACCCTGGTGCGCGAGCTGGCCGACCGCGGCATGGTGCTGGAGGTCTGTCCGACCAGCAACGTCGCTACCAAGGTCTATCCGGACTATCGTGCCCATCCGCTGCGCCAGCTGATGGAGGCCGGGGTGAAGGTGACGCTGAACAGCGACGACCCGCCCTATTTCGCCACCACCATCGGCCGCGAATACGATGTGGCGGAGCGGCATTTCGGCCTCGACGAGGCGGCACTGCGGCAGGTGACCCGCACCGCGCTGCAGGCCGCCTTCGTCGACGAACCCACCCGGGCCCGGCTGCTGGCCAGGCTCGAGTCCTGATCCCACCCGAAGAAGAGAGGATACCCATGACCATCAAGCGCATCGGCGTCGGGCCGCGCATGAGCCAGGCCGTCATCCATGGCGACCGCGTGTTCCTGGCCGGCCAGGTGGCCGAGACCCCGACCCCGGACGTGACCGAGCAGACCCGGCAGATCCTGGCGACGATCGACGGGCTGCTGGCCGAGGCCGGCACCGACAAGACCAAGCTGCTGACCGCCAACATCTGGCTGGCCGACATCGCCGATTTCGCCGCCATGAACGCGGCCTGGGACAAGTGGGTCTCGCCCGGCAACACCCCGGCCCGCGCCACGGTCGAAAGCAAGCTGGCCGCCCCGGAATACCGGGTCGAGATCCAGGTCACCGCGGCGATCTGACCGCAGGTCGTACCACCCGCGTAGGTTGGGTTCGCCGTGGCGAACCCAGCAGCATCAAGTGTTGGGTTCGCTTCCGCGAACCCAACCTACACCCTCACTCGATCGCCGACAGAAACCGGTCCAGCCGCAGGCCGGCGGGCCAGGTCCAGACCGGCTGCGAGGCGCGGCCGAGATCCCAGGACGCGACCACGACCTCGGCCTTGCCGACCAGGTCGCCGACCGGCAGCAGGCCGACGCCGCCGGCGCTGACCGGCAGGCGGCTGTCGGCCGAGTTGTCGCGGTTGTCGCCCATGACGAAGAGATGGCCGGGCGGCACCGTCACCTCCGCCATCTCGTCCAGAGGACCGTGGGCATAGAGCTTGAAGATCGGGTGGCTGACGCCGCCCGGCAGGGTCTCGATCGCGCGGATGGCGGCCGCGGTCGTGCCGCTGCCGCGCTCCACCCTGCCCTTGCCGTCCGGCCGCAGCCCCGCCGGCGCGCCGTTGATCCAGAGCCGCCCGTCGCGCATCGCGATGCGGTCGCCCGGCAGCCCGATCACCCGCTTGACCCAGGTCTGCGACGGGTCGCCGGGCCAGCGGAAGACGACGACGTCGCCGCGATCCGGCATCCGGCCCAGCACCCGGCCGCTCGCGGGCACGGTCAGGCCGAAGGGCAGCGAGGCTGCGCTGTAGCCGTAGCTGAACTTGGTGGCCACCAGCTCGTCGCCGATCTGCAGCGTCGGCTCCATCGAGCCGGAGGGCACGTAGAAGGGTTCGGCGATGGCGGTCTTGCCGGCGGTGATCGCCAGCAGCAGCGCCGCCAGCTCGCCGGCGCCGCGCAGCCAACGCCGGGCGCTTCCGTTCCTCGATGCCGTGTCGGTCGCCATCGCGCACCTCCGAGGCCGGACCTTCGCGCCGCGCCCCGCCCCGGACAAGTTACGAATGGGACATGATCAGCGCCGGCCGTTCAGCCCGGTTCGAGACCGGTGAGGCGTGCGCTCAGGCACCGCAGCCGCTCCCGCACCGCCGGATCCTCGGCCTGGGCCAGGGGCCGGGCCCGATGCCGGCCGCTGAAGTAGACGCCGCTTTCGCCGTCCAGCTCGGGCGAGACCGCGAGCGCCAGGATCGCCTCGCCGCCCTCCTCGACCGTGCTGATCGGCCGGGTGCCGCTTTGCCGCACCATGGTGGTGTCCATATAGGTCGCGGGATGCAGGCAGGTGGCGGTGACGCCGCTGCCGCGCAGTTCCTCCGCCAGGTCGAAGGTGAACAGGATCTGCGCCAGCTTGCTCTGGCAATAGGCGCGGACGCCGCTGTAACCGCGGGTCAGCATGACGTCGTCGAAGTCGATCGCCTGCTGCCCGGCCGAGGCGACGTTGACAATCCGGGACGGCGTGCCGCGCCGCAGCGCCGGCAGCAGCAGCCGGGTCAGCAGGAAGCCGGCGAGGTAATTCACGGCGAAGCGCAGCTCGTGCCCGTCGGCGCTGGTCTCGCGGCGCGCATTCGGCCCGGTGCCGATGCCGGCATTGTTGATCAGCCCATCGATCCGGTCGTGCCGCGCCAGGACCGCTTCGGCCAGGCGCCGCACCTCGGCCAGAGAGGACAAATCGGCCGGCAGGAACTCGGCGCTGCCGCCTTCGGCGCGGATCGCCTCCAGCACCGCCTGACCGCGCGCCTCGTTCCGGCCGTGCAGCAGCACATGGGCGCCGTCGGCTGCCAGCCGGCGGGCGACCCAGCGGCCGACCCCGTCGGTCGAGCCGGTGATCAGGGTGGTCTTTCCGCGCAGATCCATGGCGGGCTCCTTCCTTTCGCTCCCAGGGAGATGGGGACTGCCCTCAGCATCCGACAGGACCGGCCATGACCCGGCGACGCCGGCTATTCGTCCCAGGAGGCGAGGCCGAGCAGCTTCTCGCCCAGCGGGGTCAGCCTGGCGCGTTCGTAGCGGGTCTTCTCCCACTCCCGCGGGTCGCCGGGGAAGGCGTAGCCCTGCGGCGGTTCGCGGTCGCGCCAGGACTGGATGCGCCACTCGCGCAGCTGGGCGTTGCCCTCGTCGGCCGGGGTCATCGAGATGTACTGCGCCATCCGAACCCGGTCCTGCGACCGGTTCGGCCGGATGCCGTGCGCCAGCAGGCTGTTGAAGATCAAGAGGTCGCCGGCCTTCATGGTGATGTTGCGGATCTCGAAGCCGGTGGTGTCCGGCGCCCAGGGGTTGCGGTCGGCCGGCTGGGTCTCGCGCCAGGCCTCCAGCGTCCGGAACAGCTCCGGCACGCATTGGAAGCCGCCCATCTCCGGGTCGGTGTCGACCAGCGACAGCACGCCCTGGCAGTTCACCGGCAGCGGCGTCAGCGAGGTGTCGGCGTCCCAGTGGATGAAGCCGTTGAAGCCCCGCGCCTGCCGGTTCGGCGGGTTCAGGTTGGCGCGGTCGATGGTGACCCACAGCCGCTCGGTGTCCCAGATGTCGACGAAGGCGTCGTACACCCTCTGGTGCTGGCGGTTGTCCCACAGCAGCTGGTGATTGTAGATCTCGACCATGCCGCTGTTGTTCAGCTCCTTCATCGCATGGTCGCGCAACTGCGGCTTATACCAGCTCTCCGGATCCGCCGGGTCCATCTCCTGGAACTCCCACAGCAGGTCGCGGGTGCGGCGGATATTCTCGGCCGGCACGGCGTCGGGGACGACGACGTAGCCCCAGGTGATCCAGTGCTTCCAATCCTCCGCGGACAGGACGCGCAGCGGCCGCGTCTTCTCGATGTCCTTGAGCTGGGTGTCGTAGGCGTAGGAGACCGAGGCGTTGCCCGGCCGGTCGTCCCCGTACTGATAGCGGTCCATCGGCGTTTCCCCTGAGCGGTGCGGCGTTCGGCCGTCCATGTCCGCAACTGTAGCGCCGTCCGGGTCCACCATGTTGGCGTCGCCTGCCGAAAACTGATACTGGAGTCGCGCCGGATGGCAATTCAGCCGTCCTTTCGTATCAGTTCTCGCCATGCAGCCGATCTTCGAGAAGGTGACGGTGCCGCAGGATGCGTCCTGGACGCTGCTGAACCGGCGGCTGGACGACGCCATCCCGTTCGAATGGCACTACCACCCGGAATTCGAGCTGACGCTGACCCTGAACAGCCGCGGCCAGCGCCATGTCGGCGACCATCTGGGTCAGTATGACGACGGCGACCTGGTGCTGGTCGGCCCGAACCTGCCGCACACCTGGTGCTCGCGCGAGCGGATCGACCCGGCCCGGCCGCACATCGCGCTGGTGATGTGGTTCTCGCCGGACTGGGCGGCGCGACTGGTCGGCTCGCTGGCCGAGCTGCGGCCGGTCGCTTGTCTCCTCGACGAGGCCGGGCGCGGCCTCGCCTTCTCCGCCGTTGCCGCCGCTTCGGTGCGGCCGGCGATCGAGGCGATGCCGGAGCTCGACCCCGCCGGCCGGCTGCTGCGGCTGATCGAGGTGCTGACCGCCCTGGCGCGGGACGACGGCCGGGCGCCGCTGGCCGCCCCCGCGCCGCTGCCGGCCGCCGTGGCGGCACCGGAGCAGGCGCGGATCGACCGGGTGCTGAACCACATCCATGGCCACTACCGCGACGAGATCCCGATCGCGGCGCTGACCGACCTGGCCTGCCTCAGTGCCTCCGCCTTCCACCGCTTCTTCCGCCGGCACACCCGGCTGACCGTGTCGCGCTACGTGGCCCAGCTGCGCATCGGCCAGGCCTGCTCGCTGCTGATCAACAGCGACCGGCCGATCGCCCATGTCGCGGACGAGGTCGGCTACCCCAACATCGCCAATTTCAACCGCCAGTTCCAGGCGCTGAAGGCCATGACCCCGCGCGAGTTCCGCCGCAGTTTTCGGAGGTGAGCTCTCGGCAAGGCTTTTGATTTACTGTCATTGCCGGGCTTGACCCGGCAATCCAGGGCCACCGAGAACTGCTTTGGAAGCCCCTGGATCCTCGGGTCAAGCCCGAGGATGACAATGAAACTCCATCAATCCAGTGCCTTCGTCATCTCCACCCAGGTCGGCCTGTCGTAGCCCGGATGGGCGTGCAGCGCGCCCTCGGTGAAGCCGAGCGACGCGAAGAAGCGGCGGTTGCCGTCCAGCGCCAGGCGGACGCCGAGCGTCAGCCGTGCCCCGCCCAGCCGCCGCGCCTCCGCCTCCGCCGCCGCCATCAGGGCCCGGCCGACGCCGCCGCGGCGGTGCTCACGGGCCACTGCGACCCGGCCGATATAGATGTCGCCGCGCTCGCGCCGCTGCAGGAACAGGCAGCCGACCGCGGTCCCGCCGACCTCGGCCACCAGTCCGAGCTCGCGGCCCAGCAGCGCCGTAATGCTCTCCGCCGTCTCGCGCACCGCGCTGGGCGGCGGGTCCAGCTGGTCGACATAATCCGCGAAGGCGCCGCGGATCAGCGCCACCACCGCCGCGATCTCCGCCGCATCGCCGCGCATCGGCCGGACCGTCACAGCCTCCATCACCCCGCCGCCGCCCTGCCCCGTCTTCGCCATCGAAAAGCCCCGAGTCGCCTGCCCCAATATGCAGTGCCAGAATGCGGCCGGCGGAGACAGCCCCGCCCAAGGCAAAATCGAAGGGGGAGACCATGATTCATCGCATGACGGCGGGCGTCGCGACCTTGGCCGCGCTGCTGGCGGCGACGCCGGCCTGGGCCCAGAGCAGCAATCGCGGCCTGCAGACCGTGGCCGACGGCGCCAAGGTCACCGGCCACATGACCATCGATTTCAACTCGCGCAGCGTCCGCAACAATATCGGCCTCGACAAGTACAGCATCGAGGCCCTGACGGTCGCCGACCTGATGGCCTATTCCGGCTCGGCCCAGCGCAAGCCGGAGGACACCATCACCTACAGCCTCAGGATCGACGTCAACAACCCGCAGAACCCGAGCCAGATCGCCAAGGACGTGGCGATCCTGCGGGGCGAGACGCCGATCGACGAGGGCGGGCGCTACCAGCCCGAATCCGGCAACCTGCGGCTCGACATCGTCAAGGGCCAGCAGTCCAGCGGCAAGTTCGGCGGCGTCATCCAGGGCCGCGAGGTGACCCGCTGGTGGGAGCTGGGCGAGCAGATCAACCGCGCCTCGCAGGCGGCGGACAAGCTGTATTCCCGCACCGTCAACGGCAAGGTGGTGACGATCCAGGTGAAGAACCCGGACCCGCTGTCCTTCCAGGGGCTGGTGCTGGCGCCGGGCCCGTTCTCCTTCCTGCCGCAGACCCGGGTGTCGGGCAATCTCGATTACGATTACGAGCTCGGCAACTGGCTGACCGACAACAACGGCATCAGCTTCCAATACGCCGTCGGCAACCAAGCCTATACCGACAAGGTCACCGGCTCGATCCGCTATGTCGAGGAGGAAGGCAACTTCACCGACGCCAAGGGGCAGAGCCGCAACTACACCGGCTATTACGACTACAACCTGCGCTTCAACGAGCCGGTGGTGAAGCCGGAGGAGGCCTTCTTCGGCGGCGAGAACAAGGATGCCGATGTCGAGGCGTTCTTCGGCACGGTGGAGCAGAACCAGGCCGGGCTCTATGGCCGTGTCTACTATCTCGACAGCGAGGATGGCTGCCGCCGCGAGAAGAACGAATCCGGCCAGATGGAGTGCATCGGCCCGACCCGGTCGGAGGTGTACTGGGACCTGAAGCCGGTGAAGCTGACCTACAGCCAGCTCGGCAACTGGTTCAAGCTCGAGCCGCTGATGATCGGGCCGTTCAACGACGAGTGAGCCGGTAGCCCTCCCTCCTTCCTGTCATTGCCGGGCTTGACCCGGCAATCCAGAGAGCGTCGACATTCTCTGGATGCCCGGGTCAGGCCCGGGCATGACAGCGAAGGGGAGCAAGCCTTCCCTACCCCGGCACCCCCCCGGCGTCGTGGCCATGCCCATCATGGTGCTCGTCGCTGGCCGAGGACACCTCGACCTCGCGGAACCGCACCCGGTTCTGCCGTGCCACGGTGGCCCGGCGCAGCTCGTCCAGCCGGGTTTCCGGCATGGCGATCGGGCCGATCAGGATGTTCGGGGCCGACTGGTCGCGCGTGGTCAGCCCGACCGTGCCCAGCCCCAGCACCAGCCAGTGCAGCGGCCGCGACAGCGAGAAGTCGCGCACCCGGAACAGCTCCACCTCCTCGCGCTTCCGCACCAGGAGGCCGGAGCGGATGATCAGCCGCTCGCTGGTCAGCTCGTAGCTGGTCAGCCAGCGCCAGGCGGTCCAGATCAGGGCCAGAACGACCGGCACCGCGGCCAGCGGCCCGCCAACGAGGCCCAGCAGCACCGCCAGCACGATGGCCGGCACCCAGATGTAAAAGGTCGCGCGCAGCGCGGTGCGGATCTTCCAGATCACGGTCTCGCCGGCGGCCCCGGTCGGGGTGTCCTGGGCGGCGTCCCGGGTGGTCTCGGCCATCACTGCTCCCCTTGGCTGATGCCGGAGCGAAGGGTACGGTCGAACGGCACGGCCGTCCATCCGCGTCCGCCGGCACAGGAGAGACGATGAGCTGGCAACCGACCCGCGATCCCGCCGTCGGCGAGACCCCCTGCCCCTTCATCGAGACCGTGGTGATCCCGCGCACCGCGGATATCGGCGGCTTCGAGGTGCGGCGCGCCGTGCCGTCGATGCAGAAGCGGTCGGTCGGCCCCTTCGTCTTCGTCGATGAGATGGGCCCGACGCTGTTCGGCGCCGGCGACGGCATCGACGTGCCGCCGCACCCGCATATCGGCCTGGCCACCGTGACCTATCTGTTCGCCGGCGAGCAGACCCATCGCGACAGCCTGGGCACGCGCCAGCCGATCCGCCCCGGCGACGTCAACTGGATGACCGCCGGCAGCGGCATCGCCCATTCCGAGCGCACGCCGCCGGCCCTGCGCGCCACCGGGTCGACCCTGTTCGGGGTGCAGACCTGGGTGGCCCTGCCCGCCCCCTATGAGGAGGTGGCGCCCAGCTTCGCCCATCACGGCGTCGACGATTTGCCGGTGGTCGAGGATGCCGGCAAGTCCGTACGGCTGATCGTCGGCTCGGCCTATGGCGCCCGCTCGCCGGTCGCGACCTTCTCGGAGACGCTGTATCTCGACGCGGCGCTGCAGGCGGGAGCGGTGCTGCCGCTGCCGGCGGAGCATGAGGAGCGGGCGGTCTATGTCGTCTCCGGCCGGGTCCGGATCGGCGGCGACGACTTCCCGCCGCAGCGCCTGCTGGTGCTGCGGCCCGGCGACATGGTCGAGGTCGAGGCGCTGGAGGAGACGCGCCTCCTGGTGTTCGGCGGCGAGCCGCTCGACGGCCCGCGCAAGCTGTGGTGGAACTTCGTCGCCCGCAGCCGCGAGCGCATCGAGCAGGCCAAGGAAGACTGGCGCGAAGGCCGCTTCGGCACGATCCCGGACGAGACCGAAAGACTGCCGTTGCCGGAAAGGTGACGGATCGGGCCCCGTAGGTTGGGTTCGCTCCGGCGAACCCAACATCGCGCCGCGTCGAAACTGTTGGGTTCGCCATGCGAACCCAACCTACGGCCGAGACGAATCCTCGCGCAGATGCTCCACCAGCCGCCGGGCATGGGCCGGCAGCGCGTCGAGGGACCGGACGCAGATCGACAGCCGGCGCAGCGCCCAGGGGTCGGACAGCGGCACCGCCCGGATCGCCATGCTGCGGCGGCAGCGCCGTGCCGCCATCTCCGGCACCACCGCCAGGCCGACGCCCTGCTCGACCATCCGGCACACCGCATCGAAGCCGCCGAGCCGGACCCGCAGCTTGAGCGGATGCCCCGCCCGGGCGGCGTGGCGGGCGAGATGGTCCTGCAGCGCGCTGCCGGGGCTGAGGCCAACGAAATCCTCGCCCAGCGCCTCGGCGAAGGCGATGCGGCGGCGGGCCGACAGCGGGTGGCCGCGCGGCACCGCCAGCACCAGCCGGTCGATCCGGAACGGGATGCGCTCCAGCCCTTCGACCCCGCCGCCCTCGGCCATGTCCGCGACGATGCCGAGATCGGCCAGCCCCGCCGCCACCGCCTCGACGATGGCGTGACTCGGCCGCTCCTCCAGGTCGATGTCGATGCGGGGATGGGCGGCGAGCCATTCGGCCAGCGGCCCGGGCAGGAACTCGGTCACGGCCGCGGTGTTGCCGAGGATGCGGACATGGCCCTTGAGGCCGCGGGCATAGTCGCCGAGCTCGCCGCGCATCCGCTCGATCTGCTGCAGCACCAGACGGGCATGGTGCAGCACCGCCTCGCCCGCCGGGGTCGGGACCACGCCGCGCCGGCCGCGCCGCAGCAGCGCCGTACCGGCCGCCGCCTCCATGCCGCGGATGCGGGCGCTGGCCGAGGCCAGGGCCAGGGCGGCCCGATCGGCGCCGGCGGTGATGCTGCCGGCCTCGGCGACATGCAGGAACAGGCGCAGATCGGTCAGGTCGAAGCGCATCGGCAGGTCCTCCGGCAAGCCTTCGTCCTGGCCGAAGGCTGGCTCCGTCCTTCCCACATTGTCGCCGGCGCCGGCCCCGGGCAAGCTCCGGGCATGACCGACCCGTTATTCCTCCTCGTCGCCCTCACCTTCCTGCTCGCCGGCTTCGTCAAGGGCATGGTCGGGCTCGGCCTGCCGACGGTGGCGATGGGGCTGCTCGGCCTGACCATGGCGCCGGCGCAGGCGGCGGCGCTGCTGGTGGTGCCGTCGCTGGTGACCAATCTCTGGCAGCTCTTCGCCGGGCCGCGCTTCGGCGGGCTGCTGCGCCGGCTGTGGCCGATGATGGCCGGGATCTGCCTCGGCACCTGGGCCGGGGCCGGCCTCCTGACCGGCGCCGGCGCCGGGCGCGCCACCACCGCCCTCGGCGCGGCGCTGGTGCTCTACGCCGCGATCGGCCTCGCCGGGCCACGCTTCTCCGTGCCGGCCCGGGCGGAGCGCTGGTGGTCGGCCCCGGTCGGCGCCGCCACCGGCCTGGTCACCGCCGCCACCGGGGTCTTCGTCATCCCGGCGGTGCCGTTCCTGCAGGCGCTGGGGCTGGAGAAGGAGGACCTGGTGCAGGCGCTGGGCCTGTCCTTCACCGTCTCGACCCTGGCCCTGGCCGCCGGCCTGGCGCGGGACGGCGCCTTCCCGCTGGCCGCCGCCGGCACCTCGCTGCTGGCCCTGGCCCCGGCGCTGCTGGGCATGGCCGCGGGGCAATGGCTGCGGCTGCGGGTGCGGCCGGAGGTGTTCCGGCGCTGGTTCTTCCTCGGGCTGCTGCTGCTCGGCCTGGACCTGGCGCTGCGGCCGCTGCTGTGAAGAACAGCCTCTACTCCACCGCGACGCAGCCGTCGCCGGCATAGGCGTAGCTGGCGACCCGGCTGGCGGCGTCGAAGTAGAAGGTGGTCAGGCAGCGCCGGCCGATCGCATAGGGCGGCACGTATTGGTCGACATAGACCGTGCGCGTCTCGGTGTAGCGGCGCCTGTCGCCGTCGCCGTCGCGATAGGTGCCGCGGACGAAGGCGGTCTGCGGCCGGCTGGTGATGGTGCCGCCGCCGGTCTGCACCCAGGACAGGTTGAACTGGGCGTAGCGCCGCCCGTCCTCGGTCCGCCCCTCATAGATCGGCGGGCCGTAGCGCACGACCAGCTGGTCCTTCGGCTGGCCGATCAGCTGGTCGAGCCCCTTGCGGAACCCGGCCTCGGTGGCGCAGGCGGCCAGCAGCAGCGCCCCGGCCAGGAGCATCGTCAGGGTGCGGAAGCGCGCGCTCATCTCGGCCTCTGCGGTCGGTGTCGCGGGGTCACAACGGCAGGTTGTCGTGCTTCTTCCAGGGGTTCTCGAGCTTCTTGTCGGCCAGCATCGCCAGCGCCTTGCAGATCCGCCGACGGGTGTTGTGCGGCATGATCACGTCGTCGACATAGCCGCGGGCCGCGGCGACGAAGGGGTTGGCGAATTTCTCGCGGTATTCCTCGGTCCGCGCCGCGATCTTCTCGGCATCGCCCAGATCGGCGCGGAAGATGATCTCGACCGCGCCCTTCGGCCCCATCACCGCGATCTCCGCCGTCGGCCAGGCGTAGTTGACGTCGCCGCGCAGATGCTTGGACGCCATCACGTCATAGGCGCCGCCATAGGCCTTGCGGGTGATCACCGTGACCTTCGGCACCGTCGCCTCGGCATAGGCGAACAAGAGCTTGGCGCCGTGCTTGATGATGCCGCCGTATTCCTGGCTGGTGCCGGGCAGGAACCCCGGCACGTCGACGAAGGTGACGATCGGGATGTTGAAGGCGTCGCAGAAGCGGACGAAGCGCGCCGCCTTGCGGCTGGAATCGATGTCCAGGCAGCCGGCCAGCACCATCGGCTGGTTGGCGACGATGCCGACGGTGCGGCCCTGCATCCGCGCCAGGCCGATGATGATGTTGCCGGCGAAGGCAGGCTGCAGCTCGAAGAAGTCGCCCTCGTCCACCACCTTCCCGATCAGCTCCTTCATGTCGTAGGGCTTGTTCGGGTTGGCCGGGATCAGCGTGTCCAGCGACATCTCCGGCCGGTCGGCCGGGTCCTCGGTCGGGCGGATCGGCGCCGGGGCGCGGTTCGAGGAGGGCAGGAAGCCGACGAAGTCGCGCAGCCGCAGCAGCGCCTCGACATCGTCCTCGAAGGCCAGGTCGGCGACGCCGGATCTGGCGGTGTGGGTGACGGCGCCGCCGAGATCCTCGGCCGACACCACCTCATGCGTCACCGTCTTCACCACGTCCGGGCCGGTGACGAACATGTAGGAGCTGTCCTTCACCATGAAGATGAAGTCGGTCATCGCCGGGGAATAGACCGCGCCGCCGGCGCAGGGCCCCATGATCAGCGAGATCTGCGGCACCACGCCGGAGGCCAGGACGTTGCGCTGGAACACTTCGGCATAGCCGCCGAGCGAGGCCACGCCCTCCTGGATCCGGGCGCCGCCCGAATCGTTCAGGCCGATCACCGGCGCGCCGACCTTCATCGCCTGGTCCATGACCTTGCAGATCTTCTCGGCATGCGCCTCGGACAGCGAGCCGCCGAACACGGTGAAGTCCTGGCTGAAGACGAAGACCAGCTTGCCGTCGACGGTGCCGAAGCCGGTGACCACGCCGTCGCCCGGCACCTTCTGCTCGGCCATGCCGAAATCCGGCGAGCGGTGCTCGACGAACATGTCCCATTCCTCGAAGGAGCCGGGGTCGAGGAAGATTTCGAGCCGCTCGCGCGCCGTCAGCTTGCCCTTGGCATGCTGGGCCTCGACCCGCTTCCGGCCGCCGCCGAGCCGCGCCGCCGCGCGCTTCTTCTCGAGCACCTCAAGGATCTCGCGCATTCTCCCCCCGCGGATGTCCGCAAAGCGTCATCCGCCTGCAATAGCATGCGGCGCCGGGCTGGGCGAGATCGGGTCTTGCCAGCCGCTAGGCCTTGGGTCCTGATATCGTCTGACATTCCGCGCGAAGGACCAGCCATGAAGATCGACCCGATGATCGCCGGCTTCGCCGACGAGCTGACCGAATGGCGCCGGGACATCCACGCCCATCCCGAGCTGGGCTTCGAGGAGCACCGCACCAGCGCCCTGGTGGCGGAGCGGCTGCGCGCCTTCGGCTGCGAGGTGGCGACCGGGATCGGGCAGACCGGCGTGGTCGGCACCCTCAGGGTCGGCAACAACCCGCGGGCGATCGCGCTGCGCGCCGACATGGACGCGCTGCCGATGCAGGAGGCGAACGGCTTCGGCCACCGGTCGCAGACCGCGAACACCATGCATGCCTGCGGCCATGACGGCCACACCACCATGCTGCTGGGCGCCGCCCGCTACCTCGCGGCGACCCGCAACTTCGACGGCACGGTGCATTTCATCTTCCAGCCGGCCGAGGAGGGCCGCGGCGGCGCCCAGGCGATGATCGCCGACGGGCTGTTCGACCAGTTCCCCTGCGAGGCCGTGTTCGGCATGCACAATTTCCACACGCTGGACGCCGGCCGGGTGATGGTCCGCCCCGGCCCGACGATGTCCGGCGGCGGCATCTTCGACATCGAGATCGCCGGCCGCGGCGCCCATGGCGCGTTGCCGGAGACCGGGGTCGACCCGGTGCTGATCGCGGCGCATGTGGTGACGGCGCTGCAGAGCGTGGTGGCCCGCAACATCGCCGCCCTCGATTCCGCCGTGGTCAGCGTCACCCAGATCCATGTCGGCGACGCCTACAACGTGATCCCGGACACGGCCGTGCTGCGCGGCACCTTCCGCGCGCTGCGGATGGAGGTGCTGGAGGCGCTGAAGGCTCGGATCGAGGCCATCGCCCGCGACGTCGCCGCCGCCTTCGGCGGCCGGGCCGAGCCCAAGGTGCAGATCAAGGTCATCCCCGTGATCAACGACGACGCCGAGACGGAATGGGTCGCCGAGGCCGCGGCGGAGGCGCTGGGCGCCGATGCGGTCGACGGCAACGGCGCCATCGTCATGGCGTCGGAGGATTTCGCCTACATGCTGGCGGAGAAGCCGGGCGCCTTCCTGTTCATCGGCAACGGCCGCGGCAGCGTGCCGGTGCACAACCCGCATTACGACTTCAACGACGAGATCCTGCCGGTCGGCGCCACGCTGTGGTCGCGGCTGGTGGAGACCCGGCTGAGGAAGACAGGATGAGGTAGGTTGGGTTCGCGGCACGCGAACCCAACATGGCCCGGTCGTGCGTTGGGTTCGCTTGCGCGAACCCAACCTACGGCTGACCAGCCAGTTCGATCAGCCGCGCCGAGGCCTGCAGCTCGGCCCTGAGCGCCGCGCGCCGGGCCGTGGCTTCGGCATCCTCGCCCCAGCGCTCGATCTGGAAGGTGGCGTCCAGCTCGGCCAGCTCGAAGGCTTCGTCGGCGTCGATCCGTCCGGCCAGCAGCGCCAGGCCGAGCACCAGCGAGCCGGTCAGCGCCGTCGTCTGGTGCAGCGCCGTCAGCCGCCAGTCGTCCTGTGCCGCCACCGCCGCGCGCAGCGCCGCCAGGCTGGCCTCCGGCTGCGCCTGGTGGACGATGCCGGAGGTCGCGGCCAGCGGTGCGTCATGCGCGGTCATCGCCCAGTCGAGCAGCGGCTGCCAGGAAGCGGCCTGGCGCTCGGCCAGCGCCGCCGGCGCCTCGGCCCGGTAGCACAGGAGGTCGGTGCCGCCATAGGGGGCGATCGTGTCGATGATCAGCTCGCGATTCGGCGCCACCTTGTCGATCGTCGTCGCGGCCAGCTGCATCAGCGGCATGGCGGACGGCACAACCTCCTCGGCTTGCGCCTCCCACTCCGCCGCCACCGCCTCCGCCAGAGCGCGGCTGGGCAGGACGAAATCCGCCTTCGCCGGGCTCTTGATCGGCTTGCCGTCGAGGGCGATGCCGAATCCGCCGCCCACCGGCACCACACTCACGATCTTGTAGAAGCGCTTCATCACCCGGCCCCGTCGCTCTCCGCCCGCGCCGATATCGGCAATCGCGGCCGCGGATGCAACCCGCAGCTTCCGTCGCAGCCGCGGGAATGCTACCGCGGGGCCACGATGCAGCTCGACCTGACCAACACCTCCATCATCCTCGCCGTCGCCCTGGCGGTCGTCGCGGCCATGCTGGTGATGGACCGGCACAAACCGCCGCCGGGCGAGGTGCGGCTGTTCCCGGTGATCCCGGTGATGATGGCAGCGGCGCTGGTGGTGATCCTGATGCTGGCGCATCTGGTCTCGCTGCTCACCGGCCACCCGTTCCAGGGCCGCGGCGGGTTCTGATCCGCCGCAGCCCCGAGGGACACGGCTACTGCCCGTTCCAGGGCGTCAGCGCCTCGATCTTCAGCCTGCGCTGCTCCGCCGCCGGCAGCTTGTAGTCGCCCTTGTACGGCGCCGATTCGAACGAGCCGTAGGTCGGGTTGGCGATGGCGATCCAGTCGCGGCCCCAATGGTCCTTGGCCGCCTCGAACGCCGTCTGCCGCTCCTCCATCGTGCCCTTGTAGGCGTCGCTGAAATCGCCGAAATTGTCGCCGACCAAGAGCAGGATCCGGTAGTCCTTGGCGATGACGGCGCGGCGCGTGCCCTTGGCCGAGCCCCAGTCCGGCTGCTCCTTGGCGCTGAGGAAGGTGTCGACGTTGTCGCCCATCGGGAAGCCGAGCGCCTTCATGTGCTCGACCGTCGGCCCCTCCTCCTCCTTGGTGCGGTTGGTGACGTAGAACACCTTCACGCCCTTCGACGCGGCGTATTGCGTGAACTCGACCGCGCCGGGAATCGCGGTGTCGATCTTGGCGTTGACGTAGGTCGTCCAGGTCTTCGGGTTGAAGCCCGAGCCTTCGACCACGTTGCGGGCCTGGTAGGGCGAGGTGTTCAGCAGCGTGTCGTCGACGTCGAGCACCACCGCCGGCGGGAAATTCTTGAAGTCGCCGGTCTGCTCGGCCGGCGCCGCGGTGCGGGACGGGTCGGCCAGCGCCTCGTCCAGCCGGATGCGGGCCAGCGCATAGGCGCCGAGGGCGTTGGCCTGCGCCTCGACCGAGGTCTGGTCCCACAGCACGGCGTTGAGGTTGTCGTCCGGGCCGGGCCCCTGCTGGGCCTGGGCCGCGCCTGACGCCGCCATCATCGCCAGGGCCGAAGCCCATCCGAATCGCATCATCCGAAGCCTCCGATTGTTACAGTTTCGTGACAGCATATGAGCAGCGTCGGACCGGCGGCCGCAACCCCGTTCACGCCGGATATCCCGCGCTGCCGCGCCGTGTTAGGAGTGCGGGGCGCGACGAAGGGGAGGACCGATGTACACGCTCTACGCCCAGCCCGGCACCGGCTCGACGCTCAGCGAGATCATGCTGACCCTCGCCGGCGTGCCCTTCGCCATCAAATCGGTCGACGTCTTCGACAACCCGTCCGACCGCGAGATGCTGCAGCGCCTGAACCCGCTGACCCAGGTGCCGGTGCTGGTCCTGCCCGACGGCACGGTGATGACCGAGAGCGGCGCCATCACCCTGCACCTCGCCGATGTCGCGCCGGACGCCGGCCTGGCCCCGCCAGCCGGCCATCCGGACCGCCCCGCCTTCCTGCGCCGGCTGGTGTTCATCGTCGCCGCGCTGTACCCGACCTGGGCCTATGGCGACGACCCGGGCCGCTGGGTCACCGGCGACCAGGCGAAGGCCGAGCTGCGCGCCTCGACCGACGAGCACCGCAAGGTGCTGTGGCGGCAGATGGAGGCGGCGGCCGGCGCCCCCTGGTTCCTCGGCGACACCCGAACCGCCATCGACATCTACGTCGCGGTGATGAACCGCTGGCGGCCGCGCAGCGAGTGGTTCGCCGCCGAATGCCCGAAGCTGTCCGCGATCGCCGGGCGGCTGCGCGCCGACCCGGCCCTGGCCGAGGTGTGGCAACGAAACGAAGGCTGAACCGTTCTTCCCCCGATCCCGACCTGACCACCGAGGGCCGTGACGTGAAGAAGCTGATCAACAATCCGCGCCATGTCCTGCGCGAGATGCTGGAAGGATTCGTCGACCTGCATGCCGGTCTGGCCCTGCTGGAGGAGGAGGCCGTGGTGGTCCGCGCCGATCTGCCGGTGCCGGCGTCTCGGCCCGTGGCCCTGCTCTCCGGCGGCGGCAGCGGGCATGAGCCGGCCCATGCCGGCTATGTCGGCCCCGGCCTGCTGACCGGCGCCGTCGCCGGCGACGTCTTCACCTCCCCCAGCGTCGACGCCGTGCTGGCCGGGATCCGCGCCGCCGCCGGCCCCCTGGGCGCCGTGCTGGTGGTCAAGAACTACACCGGCGACCGGCTGAACTTCGGCCTGGCCGCCGAGCTGGCGCAGGACGAGGGCATCCCGGTCGAGATCGTGGTGGTGGCCGACGACGTGGCGCTGCGCGACACGGTCGAGCCGGCGCGCCGCCGCGGCATCGCCGGCACCGTTCTGATCCACAAGCTGGCGGGCGCCGCGATCGCCGCCGGCAGGACGCTGGCCGAGGTCGCCGCCCTCGCCCGTGCCGCCGCAGCCGATCTCGGCACCATGGGCGTGGCGCTGGGCGCCTGCACCGTGCCGACCGCCGGCAAGCCCGGCTTCACCCTGGGCGACGGCGAGATCGAGCTGGGCCTCGGCATCCATGGCGAGGCCGGGGTGCGGCGCGGGCCGCTGCAGCCGGCCGACGAGCTGGTGGCCGAGATCCTGCAGGCGATCGTGTCCGACCGCGGCCTCGCCCGCGGCGACAGGGTGGCGCTGCTGGTCAACGGCCTGGGCGCCACGCCGCCGATGGAGCTGTCGATCGTCGCCCGCGCCGCTTTGGCCGACCTGGCCGGGCGCGGCATCGCGGTGGAGCGGGCCTGGGCCGGCAACTTCCTGACCGCGCTGGACATGCCCGGCTGCTCGCTGAGCCTGCTGAAGCTGGACGACGAGCGCATCGCCCTGCTGGACGCGCCGGCGCAGGCCCCGGCCTGGCCGGGCGGCGGCCGGATCGGCCCGAAGCGGCGGATCCGCGCGCCGGAGCCGGCGCCGGTGGTCCAGGCCGAAGCCGTCCCATCGCCGCTGGCCCCGGCGCTGAAGGCGGCCGGGCTCGCCGTGGCCGACGCCCTGGTCAAGGCCGAGCCGCATCTGACCGACCTCGATTCCCGCGCCGGCGACGGCGATCTCGGCGCCAGCATGGTGCGGGCGGCGGAGGCGATCCGCGCCCTGCCCGACGCCGCCTGGGCCGACCCGTCGCGGGCGCTGGCCGCGGTCGGCGATGCGCTGCGCCGGGCGATCGGCGGCAGCTCCGGCCCGTTCTACGCCACCGCCCTGTTGCGCGCGTCGCGGCGGCTGGCCGGCGATCCCGTCCCCGCCCCGGCCGCCTGGGCCGAGGCCTTCACGGTCGCGGTGGAGGCGATCGGCGAGCTGGGCGGGGCCAAGCCGGGCGACCGGACCATGCTGGACGCGCTGCATCCGGCGACGGAGGCCTTCTCGGCCGCGGTGGCCAGCGGCAAGTCGCCGGCGGAGGCCTGGGGCGTCTGCGTCGCCGCGGCGGCGGCCGGCACCGACGCCACGGCGCGGATGATGCCGCGCCTCGGCCGGGCCAGCTATCTCGGCGAACGCGCCATCGGCGTCCCCGACGCCGGCGCCGCGGCGGTCCTCGTGTGGCTGGAGGCGCTGAAGGCAGTCGTGCGGTAAGACGCGCGGTAGGTCTTTGCGTTGCCTCTCCCGTTTACGGGAGAGGCAAACCGTTTATCGGCTCAGTTGGTGAGGCCCCCCGCCTTCTCGATGAACGAAGCGATCTCGGCCACGCCGTCGCCGCCGCGGACCCGGGCGAAGACGAAGGGACGGTCGCCACGCATCCTGCGGGAATCCCGGTCCATCACCTCCAGCGAGGCGCCGACCAGCGGCGCCAGGTCGGTCTTGTTGATCACCAGCAGGTCCGACCGGGTGATGCCCGGGCCGCCTTTGCGCGGGATCTTGTCGCCGGCCGAGACGTCGATGACGTAGATGGTGAGGTCCGCCAGCTCCGGGCTGAAGGTGGCGGCCAGGTTGTCGCCGCCGGATTCGATCAGCACCAGGTCGAGGCCCGGGAAGCGGCGCCGCATCTCCGCCACCGCCGCCAGGTTGATCGAGGCGTCCTCGCGGATCGCGGTGTGCGGGCAGCCGCCGGTCTCCACGCCCAGGATACGGTCGGAGGACAGCGACCCGGCGCGGTTCAGGAACTCCGCATCCTCCTTGGTGTAGATGTCGTTGGTGATGGCGGCGATGTCGTAGCGGTCGCGGAAGGCCTTGCAGAGCGCGTCCATCAGCGCCGTCTTGCCGGAGCCGACGGGGCCGCCGATGCCCACCCGGAGGGGGCCGTTCTGGGTGCGGGTCATGTGCGGAACAACCTCGTATACTGGGTCTCGTGCTGCATCGATGCGATATCGGCGGCGACGGCCAAGCCGCCGCAGGCAGTGAAGGGATCGTCGTCCGGCAAGGACGCGGCCCGGGCCGCCGTCTCCGCCACCGCCGGCATCAGGGCGGCGATGGCGCGCTGGCCGTCGGTCTGGCCCAGCGGCACCAGGCGCTGCGCCGCCGACACCAGATTGGCGGCGACCGCGTGCAGGAAGGCGGTCAGCGACGGCGCCAGCGCGATGCCATGTCCGGCGGCACAGGCGGCGACGGCGACCGGGTAGGCGACGGTCTCGCCCACATGCGCGGCCAGGCGCTCCAGCCCCGGCACGGGCCAGGCGGACCGTGAGATCGTCAGGAAGGCGGTGCCCTGGGCCAGGGTCTCGACCTGCCGTTCGCGCGAGGCGGCCAGCGCCGCGGCGAGGTCGGCGACCTCCGCCAGCCGGCCGTCGTCGCCGGCCGCGGCGGCGCGGTGGGCGTGGACGAACAGCACGGCGTCGTTCCAGCCGGCGCCGGCCGAGAGCGCATCCTCGATCCAGGCGATGAGGCCCGGCCGGTCCACCACCCAGCCGGCCTCGTTCGCCCATTCCAGGCCGCTGGAATGGCTGAAGGCGCCGACCGGGTAGGACGGCGACAGCCAGGCCATCAGCCGGTACAGCGCCGCGTCAGCCATGGGCCCCTCAGCCATGGGCATGCCCATGCACCGCGCCATGGCCATAGGCGCCGCCCTCCGGATCGAAGGGCGCCTCGATGGCGACGACCGCGCCGCCCAGGCCGCGCACCATCTCCTCGATCACATGGTCGGCGCGGATGCGCAGCGCATCGGGCAGCAGCTGGGTCGGCAGGTGCCGGTTGCCGAGATGCCAGGCGATGCGGATCAGCTCCGCCTGGCTGCCGGCCCGGATCTCGACCAGCCGCTCCGCCGCCGCCGCGACCAGGACCAGGCCGCCGTCCTCACCCCTGAGCGCGTCGCCATCGCGCAGATGCGCCGCCTCGGACAGGTCGAGCAGCACCACGGTCCCGGCCTCGCCATACAGCACGATGCGGCGGCGATGGCGGGAATCATAGTCCAGCACGACGCGGTCGGAGACGGCGCCCGGATCGAAGCGCCCGGCCGGGACGACGGCGGTGAAGCGCTTCATGGCATGCCCCGGAATGCTTCGTAGGTTGGGTTCGCGGCAAGCGAACCCAACACGAGGACGGTGCCATTGGAGCCATGTTGGGTTCGCCGACGCGAACCCAACCTACGCTTCGGATGGGTGAGCCGCATCACCATCCCCTCAGAACAAGAAGTACCGCTGCGCCAGCGGCAGCACCGCGGCCGGTTCGCAGGTCAGGAGCTCGCCGTCGGCGCGGACCTCGTAGGTCTCCGGGTCGACCTCGATCGCCGGGGTCGCGGAGTTGTGCACCATGTCGGCCTTGCCGATACCGCGCGTGCCCTCGACCGCCACCACCTCGCGCGCCAGGCCGAGGCGCGGGCCGATGCCGTCCTCCAGCGCCGCCTTGGACACGAAGGTGATGGCCGAGGCCGCCATGGCCCGGCCGAAGCCGCCGAACATCGGCCGGTAATGCACCGGCTGCGGCGTCGGGATCGAGGCGTTGGGGTCGCCCATCAGCGCCATCGAGATGGTGCCGGCCTTCAGCACCAGCTCCGGCTTCACCCCGAAGAAGGCCGGGTCCCACAGCACCAGGTCGGCCAGCTTGCCGATTTCGACCGACCCGACATGCCGCGACAGCCCCTGCGCGATCGCCGGGTTGATGGTGTACTTCGCGACGTAGCGCTTGACCCGGGCGTTGTCGTTCTCGCCGGTCTCCTGCGCCAGCCTTCCGCGCTGGACCTTCATCTTGTGCGCGGTCTGCCAGGTGCGCAGGATCACCTCGCCGATCCGGCCCATCGCCTGGCTGTCGGAGGAGATGATCGAGAAGGCGCCGAGGTCGTGCAGGATGTCCTCGGCCGCGATGGTCTCGCGCCGGATCCGGCTCTCGGCGAAGGCCACGTCCTCGGGAATCCCGGCATCCAGGTGATGGCACACCATCAGCATGTCGAGATGCTCGTCGAGCGTGTTGACGGTGAAGGGCCGGGTCGGGTTGGTCGAGGACGGGATGACGTTCGCGAGCCCCGCCACCCGGATGATGTCCGGCGCGTGCCCGCCGCCGGCGCCTTCGGTGTGGAAGGCGTGGATGGTGCGGCCCTTGAAGGCGGCGATGGTGTCCTCGACGAAGCCGCTCTCGTTCAGCGTGTCGGTGTGGATCATCACCTGCACGTCCATCGCATCGGCGACGCCGAGGCAGCAGTCGATCGCGGCCGGGGTGGTGCCCCAATCCTCGTGCAGCTTCATCGAGGAGGCGCCGGCGCGGATCTGCTCGATCAGCGCATCCGGCCGGCTGGCATTGCCCTTGCCGGAGATCGAGATGTTGACCGGCAGCCCTTCCGCCGCCTGCAGCATGCGGGCGATGTGCCAGGGCCCGGGGGTGCAGGTGGTGGCCTTGGTGCCGGTGGACGGGCCGGTGCCGCCGCCGACCAGGGTGGTGACGCCGCTGGCGATCGCCTCCTCCACCTGCTGCGGGCAGATGAAGTGGATGTGGCAGTCGATGCCGCCGGCGGTGAGGATCTTGCCCTCGCCGGCGATCACCTCCGTGCCCGGGCCGATGACGATGTCGACGCCCGGCTGGATGTCCGGGTTGCCGGCCTTGCCGATCCTGGCGATGCGGCCATCGCGGATCGCCACATCGGCCTTGACGATGCCCCAGTGGTCGAGGATCACGGCGTTGGTGATCACGGTGTCGGCGGCGCCTTCGGCCCGGGTCGCCTGGCCCTGGCCCATGCCGTCGCGGATCACCTTGCCGCCGCCGAACTTGACCTCCTCGCCATAGATCGTGTGGTCGCGCTCGATCTCGATGAACAGCTCGGTGTCGGCCAGGCGCAGCCGGTCGCCGGTGGTCGGGCCGAACATGTCGGCATAGGCGGCGCGGGAGATGGAAACGGGCATGTCGGCCTCCTCAGCCCTTGACCGGATCGAGCGGCCCCATGACCGCCTGGCGGAAGCCGGTCGCGACGCGGGCACCGGACAGGGCGACCAGCCGCACCTCGCGGGTCTGCCCCGGCTCGAACCGCACCGCGGTGCCGGCCGCGATGTCCAGCCGCCGCCCGCGCGCCGCCGCCCGGTCGAAGGACAGGGCCGGGTTGGTCTCGAAGAAATGGTAGTGGCTGCCGACCTGGACCGGCCGGTCGCCGGTGTTGGCCACGGTCAGGACGATGCTGTCGCGCCCGGCGTTCAGCTCGATCTCGCCCTGCGCCGGAATGAGTTCGCCCGGGATCATCGGCTGTTCCTCCGGACAACGGCTACCCCAACCCTGTCATTGCCGGGCTTGACCCGGCAATCCAGAGAGCGTCGACATTCCCTGGATGCCCGGGTCAAGCCCGGGCATGACAGAAGAGAAGACACGAAACCGAGCATCGCCATCCCCCTCACCTGATCGGCTCGTGCACGGTCACCAGCTTGGTGCCGTCGGGGAAGGTGGCTTCGACCTGGACGTCGTGGATCATCTCGGCCACGCCCTCCATCACCTGGCCGCGGGTCAAGACCGTGGCGCCCGCTGCCATCAGATCCGCCACCGAGCGGCCGTCGCGCGCGCCTTCGGTGACGAAGTCGGAGATCAGCGCCACCGCCTCCGGATAGTTCAGCTTCACGCCGCGCTCCAGCCGCCGGCGCGCCACCATCGCGGCCATGGCGATCAGCAGCTTGTCCTTCTCCCGCGGGGTCAGGTTCACGGAAATTCCTCCCGAATCTTCAACATTGCCAGACGCGCGGCAGCGGGCGACCGGCCCGCAGGATGCCGAGCGCCGAGATCAGGTCGCGTCGCAACACGGCGCCATCCGGCGCGGCGAAGCGGGCGACCAAGAGGCCGTTCCAGGCGCTGGCGCCCGCGAGACCCTGCGCTTCCGCCAGCGCCGCGCGCAGCGGGTCGATCAACGCCTGCGCCTCAAGCGCGGCGAAGAGCAGCGTCGCCACCGCCCGGGCACCGCGGCCGAGGCCCGGCCGGTCCAGCGCCGCCGCCGGGTCGCCATCGACCGCCAGCGCGTCGGCAGTGACCAGCCTGCCGTCGCGACGGATCCGCCAGGCGTCGCGCAAGGTACCCTGCCGCACCGTCTCGCCCATCGCCGCCCGGCCGAACACGATCGCCTCGACCCCGAGGAACCGCGCATCGCCGCGCAGCTCGATCTGCAGGTCGCGGTCCAGTCGGGCATGGTCGAACAGGATGGTCTCCTGCGGCAGCCATTCCGCCAGCGCCCCGGGCTCGACCACCAGCCGGGTGTCGATCCGCGCCGCGTCGCCGAGCGAGCGGTAGATCCGCTCGGCCGCCTGGCCGGCCACGGTCGCCGCCGTGCCCTCGCCCCAGCGCACCGCCTGGCTCAGCCGGTCGCCGCCGGTCAGCCCGCCCGCGGTGTTGAGCAGCACGGCGCCGGCGAAGGCGCCGGCCTCGCGCCGCGGGAAACGCGCCTTGGCGCAGCCCTCCTGGAACAGGGCATCGAGCACGGTCTCGGCCCCGCGCCGCTTGAAGCCGAGGTCCAGCCGGCCGCGGGCGCGCGCCAGCGGCACGGGCAGCACCGTCGGCTCCGCTTGGGCCGGCGGCTCAGACCGTAAGGTGACGACGGACGCTGTCTTCATCGAGCGCGGTCTTGTCCCCGTCCACCACGACCTCGCCGCGATCCAGCACGACGAGGCGTTGGCCCAGAGCATGGGCGAAATCGAAATACTGCTCGACCAGCAGGATCGCCATGGTGCCGCGGTCGCGCAACATCGCGATGACGCGGCCGATATCCTTGATGATCGAGGGCTGGATGCCCTCGGTCGGCTCGTCCAGGATCAGCAGGCGCGGCCGGGTTACCAGGGCCCGGCCGATGGCCAGCTGCTGCTGCTGCCCGCCGGACAGGTCGCCGCCACGCCGGCCGAGCATCGACTTCAGCACCGGGAACAGCTCGAAGATCTCCTCCGGGATCTTCCGCTCGCGCCGCGGCAGCACGGCGAAGCCGGTCTCCAGATTCTCCTTCACCGTCAGCAGCGGGAAGATCTCGCGCCCCTGCGGCACGAAGGCGATGCCGCGCCGCGCCCGCTCCGCCGTCGGCAGGCGGGTGATGTCCTCGCCCTCCCACAGCACCTTGCCGGCCGCCACCGGCTGCTGGCCGACGATGGCGCGCAGCGTGCTGGTCTTGCCGACGCCGTTGCGGCCGAGCAGGCAGGTCACCTCGCCCTTGCCGACGCCGAGCGAGACCCGCCGCAGCGCCTGGGCCGCACCGTAGAACAGATCGATGCCTTCGACGGCGAGCATGCTCAGCGCCCCAGATAGACGTCGATGACGCGCGGGTCGGCGCTGACGGCGTCGAGCGGCCCTTCGGCCAGCACCGAGCCCTCGTGCAGCACCGTCACCTTGACGTCGAGGGCGCGGACGAAATGCATGTCGTGCTCCACCACCACCACCGACCGGGTCCTGTTGATCTCGCGCAGCAGGATCGCCGTCTCCTCGGTCTCGGCGTCGGTCATGCCGGCCACCGGCTCGTCCACCAGCAGGAGCGCCGGCTCCTGCGCCAGCAGCATGCCGATCTCCAGCCACTGCTTCTGGCCGTGCGACAGCGCCCCGGCCGGCCGGTCGCGATGCGCCGTCAGCTTGGTCGTCGCCAGGATTTCGTCGATCCGCTCCGCCATGTCGGCGCGGGGGCGGCCGAACAGCAGGTTGGTCGGCGACCGCGGGCCGGCCAGGGCGAGGAGGAGGTTGTCCCCGACCGTGTGACTGTCGAACACCGTCGGCTTCTGGAACTTGCGTCCGATGCCGAGGCCCGCGATCGCCGTCTCGTCCAGCCGGGTCAGGTCGTGGGTGCCGCGGAACAGCGCCTCGCCCTGGTCCGGCCGGGTCTTGCCGGTGATGACATCCATCATCGTGGTCTTGCCGGCCCCGTTCGGGCCGATGATGGCCCGCATCTCGCCCGGCTCGATCACCAGCGACAGGGCATTGAGCGCCCGGAAGCCGCTGAAGGTGACGGTGACGCCGTCGAGATAGAGCAGCGCCTGGGTGGCGGCTTCGGGCGCGGTCATCGCGGCGTCTCCGCCAACGCCTCTGGCGCCACCTCGGCCGCGCGACGGCTGGGCCGCTCGCGCCGGTACCGCCACGCCGCCGCCTGGACCGCGCCGACGATGCCCTTGGGCAGCACCAGCGTCACCAGGATGAACAGCCCGCCCAGCGCGAACAGCCAGAACTCCGGCAGCAGGTTGGTGAAGACGGTCTTGCCGAGATTGACCGTGACCGCGCCGATGATCGGGCCGACCAGCGTGCCGCGGCCGCCGACCGCGACCCAGATCACCGCCTCGATCGAGTTGGCCGGGGCGAATTCGCCCGGGTTGATGATGCCGACCTGCGGCACGTAGAGCGCGCCGGCCACGCCCGCCATCATCGCCGACAGGGTGAACACCACCAGCTTGTAGGATTCGACCCGGTAGCCGAGGAAGCGGGTACGGCTTTCGGCGTCGCGGATGGCGATCATCACCTTGCCGAAGCGCGACCGGGTGATCGCCCGGCACATCAGGAAGGCGGCGGCGAGGGCGATGGCGGTGGCCAGGAACAGCCCGGCGCGGGTGGCGTCCGCCTGCAGCGAAAAGCCGAGCAGGTCCTTGAAGTCGGTCAGCCCGTTGTTGCCGCCGAAGCCCATGTCGTTGCGGAAAAAGGCCAGCAGCAGGGCATAGGTCATCGCCTGGGTGATGATCGAGAGATAGACGCCGGAGACGCGGCTGCGGAAGGCGAACCAGCCGAACACGAAGGCCAGCGCGCCCGGCACCAGCAGCACCATCAGCGCCGCGAACCAGAACTGGTCGAAGCCGTGCCAGTACCAGGGCAGCTGCGGCCAGTTCAGGAACACCATGAAGTCCGGCAGCACCGGGTTGCCGTAGACGCCGCGCGGGCCGATCTGGCGCATCAGATACATGCCCATGGCGTAGCCGCCGAGGGCGAAGAAGGCGCCGTGGCCGAGGCTGAGGATGCCGACATAGCCCCAGACCAGGTCGATCGCCAGCGCCAGCAGCGCGTAGCACAGATACTTGCCCATCAGGCTGACGGCGTAGCCGGGCACGTAGAATGGCGAGTCCGGCGGCAGCGCCAGATTGGCCAGCAGCACCAGCACCGCCACGGCGACCAGGCCGATGGCGAAGGCCGGCCCGCCGGAGGCGCGGAGGAGACGGGCCGTGATCATGATTCCACCGCCCGTCCCTTGAGCGGGAACAGCCCGCGCGGCTTCCTCTGGATGAACAGGATGATCCCGACCAGGATCGCGATCTTGCCCAGCACCGCGCCGGCCCAGGGCTCCAAGAGCTTGTTGGCGACGCCGAGCGTCAGCGCCCCGACCAGCGTGCCCCACAGGTTGCCGACCCCGCCGAACACCACGACCATGAAGCTGTCGATGATGTAGCCCTGGCCGAGATTGGGGCTGACATTGTCGATCTGGCTGAGCGCCACCCCGGCGATGCCGGCGACGCCGGAGCCGATGCCGAAGGTCAGCATGTCGACCCGGCCGGTGCGGATGCCCATCGCCGCCGCCATGCGCCGGTTCTGCGTCACCGCCCGCATCTGCAGGCCGAGCGCGGTGTAGCGCAGCACCAGCATCAGCGCGGCGAAGACCAGAAGCGCGAAGACGATGATCCAGAGCCGGTTCCAGGTCAGGGTCAGGCCGCCGAGGTCGAAGGCGCCGGACATCCAGGCCGGGTTGCCGACCTCGCGGTTCGACGGGCCGAAGACGGTGCGCACCGCCTGCTGCAGGATCAGCGACAGGCCGAAGGTGGCCAAGAGCGTCTCCAGCGGCCTGCCGTAGAGGAAGCGGATGATGCCGCGCTCGATCGCCACGCCGGCCAGGGCCGCGACCAGGAAGGCCAGCGGCAGGGCGACCGCGAGGGAATAGTCGAACAGGTTCGGCGCCCAGCTGCGGAACGCCTCCTGCACCAGGAAGGTGGTGTAGGCGCCGAGCATGACGATCTCGCCATGCGCCATGTTGATCACGCCCATCACGCCGAAGGTGATGGCGAGGCCGATGGCGGCGATCAGCAGCACCGAGCCGAGGCTGAGCCCGTAATACAGGCTCTGCACGCCGTTCCAGATCGCCAGCCTTGTATCGATATGGCCGATCGCGGCCGTGGCCGCGGCGGCAACCGCCGGAGACGGGGTCGGGATGCCGGACAAGAGCGCCCGCGCCTCCTGGTCGCCGCGGGCAGACACGGTTTCGATTGCCGGCAGCAGCGCGTCGTCGCTGCCGCCCTTGGCCAGGATGATGGCGGCGCGCGCCTCGAGGAAGGCCTGCTTCACCGCCGGGTCGGTCTCGCGCGCCAGAGCCGCCTCCAGCGCGGGCAGCGCCTTGTCGTCGCGCGACTTGAACACCGCGGCGGCGGCGTCCAGCCGCCTGGCCGGGTCGGGCGCCAGCAGGGTCAGCGACCCCATCGCCGCGTCGATCGCCCGCCGCACCCGGTTGTTGACCCGGACCGGCTTGCCCCCTGCCGGCGCCTCGGCCAGCGCGGCCCCGGTGGCGGCATCGACGAAGCCGCCGGCCTCGGTCTTGATCGCGACAGCTCCCGGCGCCGCGATCAGCCGGCCGGCCGCCAGCGCTTCCAGCACCGCCGGCGCCTGCGCATCGCCGGAAGCGGCGACCCCGTCCACCCCGGCAGCGATGTCGTCGTAGTTGGTCGACGCGAAGCGCGAGAGCACCTCCGCCGGGATCTCCGCGCGGGCGGAGAGCGGGAAGAGGGTGAGGAGCAGGAGGGCGAGGACGGATAGCGCGTAGGTTGGGTTCGCGAATGCGAACCCAACATCCCGCAGCACACGCCGAGCGCCGTGTTGGGTTCGCGTACCGCGAACCCAATCTACGAGCTTGTTTGTGGTGTCCGCCCTGCGCTCAACAGCCATTCGGAACCCGATCATCACCAGCCCGCGATCGAATGCCGGGAGGCGCCCCCCGGCACCTCCCGGCTTCCCCTCCATCCCGTGGTCAGGAGCCGGACCCGCCGCACTTGCCGGTCGCGACGTTGAAGTTCCCGCAGGCCAGCGGCTTGCGCCAATCCGAGATCAGGTCCTTCGAGCCCTCGAGATAGTCGGACCACTCGTCGCCCACGACCTCGGGGGTCTCCGACACCGTCTGGATCTGGCCGTCGGCCTGGATCTCGCCGATCAGCACCGGCTTGGTGATGTGGTGGTTCGGCATCATGGTGGCGTAGCCGCCGGTCAGGTTCGGCACCGTGACGCCGACCATCGCGTCGATGACCTTGTCCGGATCGGTGGTGCCCGCCTTCTCGACCGCCTTCACCCACATGGCGAAGCCGATGTAATGCGCCTCCATCGGGTCATTGGTGGTGCGCTTGTCGTTCTTGATGAAGGCGTGCCACTTGGCGATGAAGTCCTTGTTCTCCGGCGTGTCGATGCTCTGGAAGTAGTTCCAGGCGGCGAGGTGGCCGACCAGCGGGCCGGTGTCGAGCCCGGCCAACTCCTCCTCGCCGACCGAGAAGGCCACGACCGGGATGTCGGTCGCCTTGATGCCCTGGTTCGCCAGCTCCTTGTAGAACGGCACGTTGGCGTCGCCGTTGACGGTCGAGACCACGGCGGTTTTCTTGCCGGCCGAGCCGAAGGCCTTGATCTTGCCGACCTCGGTCTGCCAGTCGGAGAAGCCGAACGGCGTGTAGTTGACGCTGATGTCCTCGGGCGCGACGCCCTTGGCCTTGAGATAGGCCTCGAGGATCTTGTTGGTGGTGCGCGGATAGACGTAGTCGGTGCCTTCCAGCACCCAGCGCTGCACTCCTTCCTCGTTCATCAGGTAGTCGACCGCCGGGATCGCCTGCTGGTTCGGCGCGGCGCCGGTGTAGAAGATGTTGCGCGAGCTCTCCTCGCCCTCGTACTGCACCGGGTAGAACAGGATGCCGTCGAGCTCCTCGAACACCGGCAGCACTGACTTGCGCGACACCGAGGTCCAGCAGCCGAAGGTCGCCGCGACCTTGTCGACCGAGATCAGCTGCCGCGCCTTCTCGGCAAAGAGCGGCCAGTCGGAGGCCGGGTCGACCACCACCGGCTCCAGCTTCTTGCCGAGCAGCCCGCCCTTCTTGTTCTGCTCGTCGATCAGCATCAGCATGACGTCCTTCAGCGTGGTCTCGCTGATCGCCATGGTGCCGGACAGGGAATGGAGAATGCCGACCTTGATGGTGTCCTCGGCCCGGGCGGCGCTGGTGAAGCCCAGCCCCATGGCCACCGCCAGCGCGGCGCCGGCCATCCAATGTTTCTGCGACAATGCCATCGTGCGCTCCCTGAACTCGCTTGTTTGCGTCCGCATCCCCGGTCTCTAGGCAAGTTCCGGGCCAGTGGCGGAACTCCGCCACCCGCACCTGCCCAAGAGAGCGGCAGATGCCTCGGCTGCCCATTCCCTGCGCAACGGCCGTTTCCGGCTGTGGTCCGGAACTTGCTGGGGCGGGAGCAGTCCCGCTGCCCGCTGTTGTCCCCGAATGGTCCTGCGCATCCTCCTGGTCGACGAGAACGCCGAGCGCTGCCGCCTGGTCGAGGCGGCGCTGAGCGCGGCCGGCCATGGCGTGGTCACCACCGCCAGCGGCACCGAGAACCTGCTGGCCCGGGTGCGGGAGATCGAGCCGGACGTGATCATCGTCGATCTCGACGCGCCCAACCGCGACGCGCTGGAGCACATGCGCAGCGTCAGCCGCGAGCGGCCGAAGCCGATCGTGATGTTCGTCGACCAGAGCGACGACGACGCGATCGGCGAGGCGATCCGCGCCGGGGTCAGCGCCTATGTCGTCGACGGCCTCAGCCCGCACCGGGTGAAGCCGGTGTTGGAGGCCGCGATCGCCCGGTTCCAGGCCTTCCAGGCGATGCGCGACGAGCTGGAGAAGACCCGCGCCACCCTGGCCGAGCGCAAGCGGATCGAGCGCGCCAAGGGCATCCTGATGCAGCAGCGCGGCATGACCGAGGACGAGGCCTACAAGGCGCTGCGCAAGCTGGCGATGGACCGCGGCAAGCCGCTGGCCGAGATCGCCGAGCAGGTGATCAGCATCAGCGAGTTGCTGACCAAAGATTAGGCACGCCCGTTTCCGCCGCTTTTTTGTGCATTGCACAATAGCGGAGCAGAATCATGCCGCAGTGCAGCGCGACCGTGCCGGCTGTCTTCGATCCCTGAATCGCGCCGCGGCGCTCGATCCCGGTTTCGGGGCGACGCCGCGAGAAAACTGGCACGCGGCTTGCTTATCTCTTTGGCGACGACGGGCAATGGCGTCCGTCTGGCGATATTCTGGGCGGTCCGACGATGGGCCGTCCGAACCGGGCAAAGGCGTCCGAGGGTTGCGGATCTTCCGCAGGCTCTCGGGCGCCTTTTCGTTTTGGAGCGGCTGATGACGGACCACCGCACAGACCTGACCCTCGGCTTCGTGCCGCTGGCCGACTGCGCCCCCCTGGTCGTGGCGGAGCGGAAGGGCTTCTTCCGCGAGGAGGGGCTGTCGGTCCGGCTGTCGCGCGAGAGCAGCTGGGCCAGCCTGCGCGACAAGCTGGTCTGCGGCCTGCTGGACGGCGCCCATATGCTGGCGCCGCTGCCCCTGGCGATCTCGCTGGGGCTGAGCGGCCCGAAGACGCCGATGCTGGTCGGCCTGTCGCTGAACCTGAACGGCAACGCCGTCACCGTCTCGCGCGCCCTGGCGGCGGAGATGGCGGCGGCGGATCCGGAGGGTGCGGCCGCCGGATCGGCCACGGCGGTCGCGGCGGTCGCCGCCGCCCGGCGCCGGGCCGGCGCCCCGCCCCTGGTCTTCGCCATCGTCTTCCCGGTGTCGAGCCATCACGACCAACTGCGCTACTGGCTGGCCGCCGGCGGGGTCGACCCGCAGCGCGACGTGCGCATCGTGGTGGTGCCGCCGCCGCAGATGGTGGCGCATCTGTCGGCCGGCCGGGTCGACGGCTTCTGCGTCGGCGCCCCCTGGGGCGATGTCGCGGTCGACCAGGGGGTCGGCGTGATGGCCACCACCGGCTGGCGGATCTGGAACAACGCGCCGGAGAAGGTCTTCGCCGTGACCCGCGCCTGGGCCGAGGCCCGGCCGGACGCCCATGGCGCCCTGCTGCGCGCCCTGATCCGCGCCGCGGCATGGCTGGACCGGCCGCAGCACCGGCCCGAGGCGGTGGCGATGCTGGCAGCCCCGGAGGTGCTGAACGCCCCGGCCGCGTCGATCGCCGCCAGCCTGGTCGGCCGGCCGGGCGAGCTGCTGGTCGACGGGCTGCCGGCGCGCGGCCCGGTCTATCACCGCCGCGCCGCCGGGCTGCCATGGCGGTCCCACGCCGCCTGGTTCCTGGCGCAGTTGCGGCACTGGGGCGACCTGCCGGACACCGTCGACATCGCCGCCGCTGCCGCCGCCGTCTACCGGCCGGACCTGTATCGCGAGGCCGCCTGGGACCTCGGCTACCCGGCGCCGGCGGCCGACAGCAAGACCGAGGGCCGGCACGACGGCCCCTGGGTGCTGGCCGACCCGGCCGGCGACGTGGCGCTGGGCGCCGACCGCTTCTGCGACGGCCGGATCTTCGATCCCGCCGCGCTCGACACCGATCTCGCCGGCCTCGCCGCCGGCGGCACCGCAACCGTCGCGACACAACGCGGCTGACCGAACCGAAGGGGGCTTTCATGACCGGACGCGACCGCACCACCACCCTGAACCGCCGCAGCCTGCTGCAGGGCACGGCGAAGCTGACCGGCGCCGCGGCGACCATCGCCGCGCTCCGCACCGCCTTTCCCGCCGGCGCCTTCGCGCAGGGAAGCGGGCCGGAGACGACCAAGGCGACGCTGGGCTTCATCGCCCTGACCGATTCCGCCCCGCTGATCGTCGCCAAGGAGAAGGGGCTGTTCGACCAGGTCGGGCTGACCGAGGTCACGGTCGCCAAGCAGGCCTCCTGGGGCACCACCCGCGACAACCTGGTGCTGGGCTCGGCCGGCGGCGGCATCGACGGCGCCCATATCCTGACGCCGATGCCCTATCTGATGACGCTCGGCACCATCACCGCCGAGAACAAGCCGCTGCCGATGCAGATCCTGTGCCGGCTGAACACCAACGGCCAGGCGATCTCCGTCGCCAAGGACCTGATGCCGGCCGGCGCCACGGTCGACGCCAAGCCGCTGAAGGCCGCCTTCGCCGACATGAAGGCGAAGGGGCAGGAGGTGAAGTGCGCCGTCACCTTCCCCGGCGGCACCCACGACCTGTGGATGCGCTACTGGCTGGCCGCCGGCGGCATCGACCCGAACAAGGAGGTCAGCACCATCGTGGTGCCGCCGCCGCAGATGGTCGCCAACATGAAGGTCGGCAACATGCAGGCCTTCTGCGTCGGCGAGCCCTGGGGCGACCAGCTGGTGCACCAGGGCATCGGCTATTCCGCCTGCACCACCGGCGAGATCTGGAAGGACCATCCGGAGAAGAGCCTGGCGCTGCGGGCCGACTGGATCGACGCCCACCCGAAGGCGACGGCGGCACTGCTGCAGGCGGTGCTGGAGGCCCAGCGCTGGGCCGAGAAGCCGGAGAACAAGGAGGAAATGGCCCAGATCATCGGCCGGAGGGCATGGTTCAACGTGCCCCCGGCCGACATCCTGCCGCGCTCGCTCGGCACCATCGACTACGGCGACGGCCGCAAGGTCGAGAACAGCCCGCTCTTGATGAAGTTCTGGCAGGACTTCGCCTCCTACCCGTTCCAGAGCCACGAGCTGTGGTTCCTGACCGAGGACCGGCGCTGGGGCTACATCGCCCCCGACGTCGACCTCAAGGCGCTGATCGCCAAGGTCAACCGCGAGGATCTGTGGCGCCAGGCCGCACAGGCGATCGGCGTGCCGGCGGCCGAAGTGCCGGCCGGCACCTCGCGCGGCAAGGAGACCTTCTTCGACGGCAAGGTCTTCGACCCCGACGCCCCTGACGCCTACCTCGCCAGCCTCGCCATCAAGACCGTCGCCTGACGCCGACAGCCCAGTAGCCAGCCGGAGCCAGCCTCGTGCCTCAGTCAGCCCAGATCGTCTCCGAAGCCCCCGCCCCGGCCGCCGCGCGGAAGCCGGCGGGCCGGATCCTGTCCCTGCCGGTGGCGCGGCCGCCGCTCGCCCCCGTCCTCGCCCGCCTCGCCGTCGAGGCCGCGGCCCGGGTGATCCCGCCGCTGATCGTGCTGGCGCTGCTGCTGCTGGCCTGGCAGCTGCTGTGCTCCAGCCCGACGTCCAACCTGCCCTCGCCGCTCAAGGTGCTGGACGACACCTGGGACTTCATCATCGACCCGTTCTACGACAATGGCGGGGTCGACAAGGGCGCCTTCTGGCAGATCGCCACCAGCCTGTCGCGGGTGGCGATCGGCTTCGCCCTGGCCTCCGTGGTCGGGGTCGCGCTCGGCGTGCTGATCGGCCAGAGCGTCTGGGCCATGCGCGGGCTGGACCCGATCTTCCAGGTGCTGCGCACCATCCCGCCGCTGGCCTGGCTGCCGATCTCGCTGGCCGGGTTCCAGCAGGCGGAGCCCTCGGCGATCTTCGTGATCTTCATCACCTCGATCTGGCCGATCGTGATCAACACCGCGGTCGGGGTGCGCAACATCCCGCAGGACTACCGCAACGTCGCCGCGGTGCTGCGCCTGTCGCCCTGGGAGGTGTTCACCAAGATCACCCTGCCGGCCACGGTGCCCTACATCTTCACCGGCCTGCGCATCGGCATCGGCCTGTCCTGGCTGGCGATCATCGCCGCCGAGATGCTGATCGGCGGCGTCGGCATCGGCTTCTTCATCTGGGACGCGTGGAACAGCTCGCGCATCAGCGACATCATCGTGGCGCTGGTCTATGTCGGGCTGGTCGGCTTCGTCCTCGACCGCCTCATCGGCTTCGCCGGCGCGCTCGTCGCCCGCGGCACCGCGGCCTGAGGAGACGCACCATGGACGGCTATCTCTCGATCGAGCAGGTCGGCATGCGCTTCACCCGCGGCAGCGCGGTCAGCGAGGTGCTGGTGGATGTGAACCTCGGCATCTCCCGCGGCGAGTTCGTGTCGATCATCGGCCATTCCGGCTGCGGCAAGTCGACCCTCTTGAACATCGTCGGCGGCCTGGTCCGATCCACCACCGGCGAGGTGCTGCTGGACGGCCAGGTGGTCGACAGCCCGGGCCCGGACCGCGCCATCGTGTTCCAGAACCACTCGCTGCTGCCCTGGCTGACCGTCTACGGCAATGTCCGGATCGCCGTCGACAAGGTGTTCGGGCGAGCCAAGAGCGCCGCCGAGCGGCACGACTGGGTGATGCACAACCTGGCCCTGGTCCACATGGCGCATGCCAAGGACAAGCGGCCGGGCGAGATTTCCGGCGGCATGAAGCAGCGCGTCGGCATCGCCCGGGCGCTGGCGATGCAGCCCAAGATCCTGCTGATGGACGAGCCCTTCGGGGCGCTCGACGCCCTGACCCGGGCGCATCTGCAGGACTCGGTGATGGAGATCCATGCCGCGCTCGGCAACACGGTCCTGATGATCACCCACGACGTCGACGAGGCGGTGCTGCTGTCAGACCGCATCGTGATGATGACCAACGGCCCCAGCGCCACCATCGGCGAGGTGCTGGAGATCCCGCTGGAGCGGCCGCGCCGCCGCCTGGCGCTGGCCGACGATCCGACTTACGCCGCGTGCCGGGTGCAGGTGCTGCGCTTCCTGTACGAGCGCCAGCGCTTCACCACCGCGGCCGCCTGAAGGGGGAGGGGAAACATGCCCGAAGGAAGCTGGGGCCCGAAGGAGAGCCTTGTCGTCATCGGCAACGGCATGGCCGGGATGCGGGCGGTGGAGGAGCTGCTGGCCCGCGCGCCCGGCCGCTACGCCGTCACCGTGTTCGGCGCCGAGCCGCAGGTGAACTACAACCGCATCATGCTGTCGCCGGTGCTGGCGGGCGAGAAGCGGTTCGACGACATCGTCATCAACGACCGCGCCTGGTACGACGCCAACGGCATCGACCTGCGCGCCGGGGTGCGGGTGGCGGCGATCGACCGCGAGGCGCGCGAGGTGATCGGCGCCGACGGCAGCCGCTGCCGCTACGACCGGCTGCTGCTGGCCACCGGGTCCGACCCGATCGTGATCCCGGTGCCGGGCCGCGACCTGCCCGGCGTCGTCACCTTCCGCGACATCGCGGATGTCGAGGCGATGCTGGCGGCGGCGCGCGAGGGCCGCACCCGCGCCGTGGTGATCGGCGGCGGCCTGCTCGGCCTCGAGGCCGCCAACGGCCTGCGCGCCAACGGCATGGAGGTCACCGTCCTGCACCTGATGCCGGTGCTGATGGAGCGGCAGCTCGACCCCGCCGCCGCCCACCTGCTGCAACGCGAGCTGGAGCGGCGCGGCCTGACCGTGCTGACCGAGGCCGACACCGCCGCGATCGAAGGCGACGGCAAGGTCGAGGCGGTGCGGCTGAAGGACGGGCGGGCGATCCCGGCCGACATCGTGGTGATGGCGGTCGGCATCCGCCCGGCCACCACCCTGGCCCGCGAGGCCGGCCTCCTGGTCGAGCGCGGCGTCGTGGTCGACGACCGGATGACCACCTCCGACCCCTGCATCCTGGCGGTCGGCGAATGCGTGCAGCACCAGGGCCGGACCTACGGCCTGGTGGCGCCGCTGTACGAGATGGCCAGGATCTGCGCCGACCAGCTGGCCGGCACGGCGGAGAGCGAGTACCGCGGCTCGGTCACCTCGACCAAGCTCAAGGTCACCGGCATCGACGTGTTCTCGGCCGGCGACTTCCAGGGCGGCGAGGATTGCGAGGACATCGTGTTCCGCGACGCCGCCCGCGGCGTCTACAAGCGCATCGTCCTGAAGGGCAACCGCATCGCCGGCGCCGTCCTGTACGGCGACACTGCCGACGGCGCCTGGTTCTTCCAGATGCTGCGCGAGGGCCAGGACGTCACGCCGATGCGCGACGGGCTGATCTTCGGCCAGGCGCTGGCGGCCGCCGGGGGTGCGGCGCCGGACCCTAAGCAGGCCGTTGCCGCCCTGCCGCCGGAGGCGGAGATCTGCGGCTGCAACGGCGTCTGCAAGGGCACCATCGTCCAGGCGATCGGCGAGAAGGGGCTGACCAGCCTCGATGCTGTGCGGGCCCACACCAAGGCCTCGTCCTCCTGCGGGTCCTGCACCGGGCTGGTCGAGAGCCTGCTGGCCGTGACGCTGGGCGACGGCTACGAGGGCGGTCCGAAGATCAAGGCGGTCTGCGGCTGCACCGATTTCGGCCATGACGAGGTGCGGCGGCTGATCCTGGCGCGCGAGCTGCGCTCCATCCCCGCGGTGATGCAGGAGCTGGGTTGGCGCACGCCGCATGGCTGCGCCAAGTGCCGGCCGGCGCTGAACTACTACCTGATCTGCGCCTGGCCGGGCGAGTACCGCGACGACCAGCAGTCCCGTTTCATCAACGAGCGGGCGCACGCCAATATCCAGAAGGACGGCACCTATTCCGTGGTGCCGCGGATGTGGGGCGGCGTCACCAGCGCCAAGGAGCTGCGGGCGATCGCCGACGTGGTCGACCGCTACCAGATCCCGAGCGTGAAGGTGACCGGCGGCCAGCGCATCGACCTCCTGGGCGTGAAGAAGGAGCAGCTGCCGGATGTCTGGCGCGACCTGAACGCCGCCGGCATGGTCTCCGGCCACGCCTACGGCAAGGCGCTGCGCACGGTGAAGACCTGCGTCGGGTCGGAATGGTGCCGCTTCGGCACCCAGGATTCGACCGCCATGGGCGTCGCCCTGGAGAAGATGACCTGGGGCACCTGGACGCCGCACAAGGTGAAGATGGCGGTATCCGGCTGCCCGCGGAACTGCGCCGAGGCGACGATCAAGGATTTCGGCGTGATCGCGGTCGACAGCGGCTGGGAGCTGCATGTCGGCGGCAATGGCGGCATCAAGCTGCGCGGCACCGACTTCCTGTGCAAGGTCGAGACCGAGGCCGAGGTGCTGGAATATTGCGGCGCCTTCCTGCAGCTGCACCGCGAGGAATCGCACTATCTCGAGCGCACCGCGCCCTGGATCGAGCGGGTCGGCCTTGACCACGTCAAGCGCCGGGTGGTCGAGGATGCGGAGTCGCGCAAGCGGCTGCACGCCCGCTTCCTGCATTCCCAGCAATTCGCGCAGGACGATCCCTGGGCCGAACGCGCCGCCGGCGCCGAGGCGCACGAGTTCCGGCCGATGGCCGTGGTGGAGTGACGACGATGACCATGCCGCTGTGGATCGATGTCGGCGGGATCGAGGACATCCCGCCGATGGGCGCCCGGGTGGTGAAGAGCCCGGACGGCGACATCGCCCTGTTCCGCACCGCCGACGACCGGGTCTTCGCGCTCTACGACCGCTGCCCGCACAAGGGTGGGCCGCTGTCGCAGGGCATCGTACACGGCACCAGCGTCACCTGCCCGCTGCACGCCTGGGTGATCAGCCTGGAGACCGGAGCGGTCGAAGGGCCGGACGAGGGCTGCGTCCACCGCATCGCGGTCGAGCTGCAGGCCGGCCGCATCCGCCTTGGCCTGCCGTCGCCGCAGCTGGTCGCCAATGGCTGAGATCCGCACCACCTGCCCCTATTGCGGCGTCGGCTGCGGCGTCGCTGCCGCGCCGGAGGGGCGGGTGACCGGCGACCCGATCCATCCGGCGAATTTCGGCCGGCTCTGCTCCAAGGGCGGCGCGCTGGGCGAGACGCTGGGGCTGGACGGGCGCCTGCTCGACCCGATGATCGGCGGCCGGGCCGCGAGCTGGGACGAGGCGCTGGACCGCGTCGCGAGCGGATTCGCCGAGGCGATCGAGAAGCACGGCCCGGATTCGGTCGCCTTCTATGTCTCCGGCCAGCTGCTGACCGAGGACTATTACGTCGCCAACAAGCTGATGAAAGGCTTCATCGGCTCCGGCAACATCGACACCAATTCCCGGCTGTGCATGGCGTCGTCGGTCGCCGGCCACCGCCGCGCCTTCGGCGGCGACGTGGTGCCCGGCTGCTACGAGGATTGGGAGCAGGCGGACCTCGCCATCTATGTCGGCTCCAACGCCGCCTGGTGCCACCCGATCCTGCACCGCAGGCTGCTGGCGGCGAGGGAGAAGCGCGGCACCAGGATCGTGGTGATCGACCCGCGCCGCACCGCGACCTGCGACGAGGCGGACCTGCACCTCGCCATCGCCCCCGGCACCGATGTGCTGCTGTTCAATGGCCTGCTGGCCCATCTGGTGCGGACCGGCGCGCTGGACCGCGGCTGGATCGCCGCCCATGCAAGCGGCTTCGAGGATGCGGCGCTCGCCGCGGCCGACGATGCCCCGGACATCGCCGCCGTGGCCGCCGGCTGCCGTCTGCCGGAAGAGGCGGTGCGCCGCTTCTATGCCTGGTTCGCCAACACTCCGGCGACGCTGACCATCTATTCCCAGGGCGTGAACCAGTCGACCCAGGGCACCGACAAGGTCAACGCCATCATCAACTGCCACCTCGCCACCGGGCGGATCGGCCGGCCGGGCGCCGGGCCGTTCTCGGTCACCGGCCAACCCAACGCCATGGGCGGGCGCGAGGTCGGCGGCCTGGCCAACCAGCTCGCGGCCCACATGGCCTTCGAGGATGCGGCTTCGCGCGACCGGGTGCGCCGCTTCTGGCAGGCGCCGCGGCTGGCGGAGCGGCCGGGGCTGAAGGCGGTGGAGCTGTTCGACGCCGTCGCCGCCGGCCGGATCAAGGCGCTGTGGATCATGGCGACCAACCCGGCGGTCAGCGTGCCGGACGCCGAGCGCCTGCGGCGCGGCCTCGCCCGCTGCGACCTGGTCGTCGTCTCCGACGTCACCGCCGAGACCGACACCGTCCGCCTGGCCGACGTGCTGCTGCCCGCCGCCGGCTGGGGCGAGAAGGACGGCACCGTCACCAATTCCGAGCGCCGGATCTCGCGCCAGCGCGGCTTCCGCCCCCTGCCCGGCCAGGCCCGGCCGGATTGGTGGATCGTCACCCAGGTCGCCCGTCGCATGGGCTTCGCCGACGCGTTCCCCTATGAGGACCCCGCCGCGATCTTCCGCGAGCACGCCGCCTTGTCCGCCTTCGAGAATAGCGGCGAGCGCGCCTTCGACATCGGTGCCCTGGCGGGACTGGACCAGGAGGCCTATGACGCGCTGGAGCCGGTGCAGTGGCCGGTGCCCGCCATCCCTTCGACCGGGGGCCGGCGGCTGGGCACGGCGCGGCTGTTCGCCGACGGCCGCTTCCCGACGCCGGACGGCCGCGCCCGCTTCGTCCCGGTGCGGCACCGCCCTCCGGCCCATCGCCCGGACCGCGACCGGCCGATGCTGCTGAACACCGGCCGGCTGCGCGACCAGTGGCACACCATGACCCGCACCGGCGCGGTGCCGCGCCTGGCCGCCAACAGCCCGGAGCCCGCCGTCGAGCTGCATCCCGACGACGCCCGCCGCCACGGCCTGGCCGAGGGCGACCTGGCGCGGCTGAGGAGCGGCTGGGGCCGCGCCCTGGCCCGGGTCCGGATCACGCCCGACCAGGCGTCCGGCCAGGCCTTCCTGGCCATGCACTGGAACGACCGCTTCACCGCCGATTGCGTCGCGGGCAAGCTCGCCAATCCCGCCGTCGACCCGTTCTCCGGCCAGCCGGAGCTGAAGCACACGCCGATCGCGCTCGACCGGATCCCGCTGGGCTGGGAGGGCTTCCTGGTCTCGCGCCGGCGGATGCGGCCGACCGGCCTGGTCTACTGGACCCGCCGCGCCGCCGCCGGCTGCCAGATCTACGCCCTGGGCGGGCCCGAGCCGCCGGCCGACGGCATCATCCTCGGCCGGTCGCTGCTGGCGCCGGGGAAGGACCGGCAGGTGATCGAGTTCGCCGATCCGAAGCGCGGCCTGTTCCGCCTGGCCACGCTGGAGGCCGGCGGCCTGGCCGAATGCCTGTTCGTCGCCCCGCCCGGCCGGCTGCCCGACCCGGAATGGCTGCTGGCCCGCTTCGCCGCCGAGACGCCGCAGCTGGACGATTCCGACCGCCGCGCCCTGCTGTCCGGCCGCGCCCCGGCCGGTGCCCCCGCCGAGGGCCGGATCGTCTGCGCCTGCCTCGGCGTCGGGATCGAGCGGATCCTGCGGACCATGCGGGAGGGTCAAGGCATCGGGGTCAAGGAGCTCGGCGCGCTGCTGGGCGCCGGGACCAATTGCGGCTCCTGCGTGCCCGAGTTGAAGGAGATCGTCGCCCATGCCGCCCTTCCCGCCGCGGGCTGAATCATCGGAATCCGGTTTCCTTTCTAGTCCCCCCTCCCCTAGCGGGAGGGGGCTAGGGGGAGGGGTCTGCG
>NZ_JBHYMS010000027.1:0-88580 GCF_042743185.1 Inquilinus sp. NPDC058860
ACCCCCTCCCCCTATCCCCCTCCCGCGAGGGGAGGGGGGACTCGTTTGGCTTTGGCTGAGGGACGGGAGTGTCTGACCGCCGGCACTGACGGAGGCCGCCATGACTGACGCCCGCGTCGCCATGATCTCCGGCGCCGGCCGTGGCATCGGCGCCGAGATCGCGACAGCTTTGGCCCGCGCCGGCTGGCGGCTCAGCCTCGGCGCCCGCGACCCGGCGCGGCTGGCCCCTCCCGAAGGCGCCCTGGTCCACCGCTTCGACGCCCGCGATCCAGCCTCCGAGCGGCTCTGGGTCGAGGCCACGGCCGCGCGGTTCGGCCGCATCGATGCCGTCATCGCCAATGCCGGCATCATGATCCCGAAGACGGTGATCGCGGCCGACGACGCCGACCTGGACGACCTGATCCAGGTCAACGTCAAGTCGCCGCTGCGGCTGGTGCGGGCCGCCTGGCCGCATCTCGTCGCCTCCGGCCATGGCCGCGTCGTCACCATCGCCTCGCTGTCGGGCAAGCGGGTGAAATCGGCGACCTCCGGCCTCTACGCCGTCAGCAAGTTCGCGGCGCTGGCGATGACCCATGCCATCCGCCATGCCGGCTGGAACGAGGGCGTGCGCGCCACCGCGGTCTGCCCAGGCTTCGTCGCCACCGACATGGCCGCGGAGCTCACCAACCGGCCACCGGAAGGCATGACCCAGCCGCAGGACGTGGCGCGGATCGTCGCCTTCCTGCTGGACCTGCCGGACACGGCGAGCATCGCCGAGATCCCGATCAACTCGACCCTGGAGGAGAACTGGTGATGGGGCCGCAGGTCGACAGCGTCGAGCCGGATGGTGCCCTGCCGCAGCGGGCCGACGTGGTCGTCGTCGGCGGCGGCATCATCGGCACCAGCGCCGCTTTGGCCCTGGCGCAGCGCGGCGTCTCGGTGGCGCTGTGCGAGAAGGGACACATCGCCGGCGAGCAGTCGAGCCGCAACTGGGGCTGGTGCCGCAAGACCCGGCGCGATCCGCGGGAGATCCCGCTGATCATCGAGAGCATGCGGCTGTGGGAGAGCATGAACCAGACGGTGGAGGCCGAGACCGGCTTCCGCCAGAGCGGCATCCTGTTCGCGGTCGAGACCGACCAGGAGATCGCCGAATACGAGGCCTGGCTGGAGCATGCGCGGCCCTACCAGCTCGATGCCCGGCTGATCACGCCGGCCGAGTTCGACCGGCTGATGCCCGGCGCCGGCGGCCGCTGGAAGGCGGCGCTGTACTCCGCCTCCGACGGGCGGGCGGAGCCGCAGCGCGCCGCCCCCGCCATCGCCCGCGCCGCGCGGCGGGCCGGCGCCGCGATCCTGACCGACTGCGCCGTGCGCGGCGTCGACCGGGCCGGCGGGCGCATCGCCGGCGTGGTCACGGAACGCGGCCGCATCGCCTGCGACACGGTGATCGTGGCCGGCGGCGCCTGGTCGCGGCGCTTCCTGAAGGATCTCGGCCTCCGGCTGCCGCAGCTCAAGGTCCGGGCCAGCGTGCAGCGGACGGCGCCGTTGGAGGGGGCACCGGAGACGGCGATGTGGTCGAAGGAGTTCGCGCTGCGCAAGCGCCATGACGGCGGCTACACCATCGCCAACGGCAACTCCAACATCGCGCCGCTGGTGCCGGACAGCTTCCGCTTCTTCAACGACTTCCTGCCGGCGCTGCGCATGGAATGGTCGTCGCTGAAGCTCCGCCTCGACGACCGGTTCCTGCAGGAATGGCGGGAAGCGGCGCCGGTGCCGCTGGACCGGCCCTCGCCCTATGAGAAGGCGCGGGTGCTGGACCCCGCGCCGGACCGCCAGGCCAACCGCCAGGCCATGATCGATCTCGCCAAGCAGTTCCCGGCCTTCGCCGGGGCGCAGGTGGTGCAGGAATGGGCCGGGCTGATCGACGTCACGCCCGACGCGGTGCCGGTGATTTCGACGGTTGAGGCGGTGCCGGGCCTCGTCGTGGCGACGGGATTCTCCGGCCACGGCTTCGGCATCGGCCCCGGCGCCGGGCATCTGGCCGCCGATCTCGCCACCGGCGCCCGCCCGATCGTCGACCCGAAGGATTTCCGCTTCTCGCGCTTCAGTGACGGATCGAGACCCCGGCCTATGGCCGGGGTGTGAGACGGCTTGGCGGGGAGACGGGCGCAGACCCGCCCCCGCCGGGCCTTGGAGGCAACGAATAGGGGAGCTTCACCATGACCGACGAACGCAAGAATCTACCATTCGCCCAGACTTCGCGCCGCCGCCTGCTGGCCGCGGGGCTCGCCGCCGGCACGGCGGTCTGGCTCGGCCCCGGCCAGGGCTGGGTCAAGGCCGCACGGGCCGCCGGGCCACCGGCCAAGCCGACCGGTCAAGCCATCGTCGGCCTGTCGCAGGAGCCGACGGTGTTCAACCCGCTGATGCTGCACATCGAGGTCGATGACGGCGTCTATGCCAACCTGTTCAGCCCGTTGTGGCAGGTCGATCCGCAGGGCAATTTCGTCCCCGATCTGGCGGCCGAGGTGCCGACCGTGGAGAACGGCGGGCTCTCGGCCGACGGGCTGACCTGGCGCATCAAGCTGCGCGACAACGTCAAGTGGCATGACGGCACGCCGTTCACGGCCGAGGACGTCAAGTTCAGCATCGATCTGATCAACAACCCGAAGTTCCGCGCCGGCCGACGGGCGGGGCACGAGCTGGTCCGCGACCTCAAGGTGGTGAGCCCGACCGAGCTGACCTGGCGGCTGGAGAAGCCCTACGCCCCCTATCAGGCGATCCTGTCCTGGACCTTTATCGTGCCGAAGCATCTGCTGGAGAAGGAGGCCGACCCCAACGCTTCGGCCTTCGCCACCAAGCCGGTCGGCACCGGGCCGTTCAAATGGGTCGAGCGGGTGCCGGGCGACCACATCGCCCTGGCCGCGCATGAGGGATACCACCTGGACGGCCCGCATCTGGAACGGCTGGTCATCAAGTACATCCCGGACCTGACCGTCCTCTACACCCAGTTCAACACCGGCGACATCGACTATATCGGCCTGCAGGGCATCACCGCCGACCACTACGAGGAGGCCAAAGGCCTGGCGGAGCGCGACGTCATGCCGGTGGCGCGGGCGACCATCGAGAACATCGCCTTCAACCTGGGGCTGCCGGTGTTCCAGGACCCGGCGGTGCGCGAGGCCCTCTATTACGGGATGGACAAGCAGAGCATCATCGACAGCATCTACTACGGCTTGCCCACGCCCTCGGAATCCTACCTGCCGAAGGAATCCTGGGCCCACAACCCGGATCTGCCGAAGCAGAGCTACGATCCCGACAAGGCGAAGCAGATCCTGGACACGGCCGGCTGGGCCCCGGGCGGCGACGGCATCCGCGAGAAGAACGGCGTGCGGCTCGAATTCGTCAACTCGACCACCGCCGGCAATCACGTCCGCGAGCAGGCGCAGCAGCTGCTGCAGCAGAACTGGCTCGACATCGGCGTCAAGATGACCATCAACAACCTGCCGCCGGCGGTGATGTGGGGCGACTACTGGATGGCGTCGAAGTTCGAGACGGCGATGGTCGGCATCGCCTTCATGATCGGCCCCGACCCGGATGCGACCGACTATTTCTCCAGCCGCGCGATCGGCGCCAAGGGCGGGGGCGGCCAGAACACGACGCAGTACGAGAGCGCGGATGTCGATCGTCTTCTGGCCGAAGGCGCCGCGACGGTCGATATCGCCAAGCGCAAGGAAGCCTATCTGAAGATGCAGGAGATCACGCGCCGCGACCTGCCTTACCTGCCGATCTTCCAATACGCCATGGTCCAGGGCGTGAAGAAGGGGCTGACCGGCTTCACCTCCAACGTCAACGTCCCGGAGAACTGCTGGAACGCCCGCACCTGGTACTGGGCGAGCTGAGGGAGCCGGCCGCCCGGAGACAGAGGAGGCCCGACCATGGCGCAATTCCTGTTCGGCCGCGCGCTGCAGAGCCTGCTGCTGCTCTGGCTCGTGTCGATGATCGGCTTCGCCGTGCTGCACCTGACCCCGGGCGGCCCGCTGTCGCAATTCGCCCTGGTCCCGGGCATGACGCAGGCGCGGCTGGCCGAGATCGCCCATGAGATGGGCCTCGACCGCTCCCTGCCGCTGCAATACTGGGAATGGGCCAGCCGGCTGCTGACCGGCGACTGGGGGCGGTCCTACCGCGACCAGTCGCCGGTGCTGGACGTCATCGGCTCGCACCTGTTCGCCACGCTCGAGCTGATGGCGACGGCGATCCTGATCGCGGTGCTGCTCGGCGTCTGGATCGGCGTGATGGGCGCGGTCCGGCGCTACTCCTTCGCCGACATGCTGGCGACGGTCGGCGCCATGGTCGCCCTGTCGATCCCGACCTTCTGGTTCGGCCTGGTCGTGATCTACGTCTTCTCGGTGCGCCTGCAATGGCTGCCGGCCGGCAACATGTACACGGTCGGCGACGGGTCGCTGCTGGATTTCCTGCACCACCTGATCGCGCCCGCCCTGGTGCTGGCGCTGGTCGAGGTGGCGATCTGGAGCCGGTACATGCGCGCCTCGATGATCGACGTGATCAACCAGGACTACATCCGCACCGCCCGCGCCAAGGGCCTGCCGGAGAAGCGGGTGCTGATCCGCCACGCGCTGCGCAACGCGCTGCTGCCGATGATCACCCTGGCGGGGCTGGAGCTGCCGACTCTGCTGGGCGGCGCGCTGGTGACCGAGACGGTGTTCACCTGGCCGGGCATGGGCCGGCTGTTCCTCGATTCCCTCGGCTACCGCGACTACCCGGTGGTGATGGGGATCCTGATGGTCTCGGCTCTGCTGGTGCTGCTCGGCAACCTGCTGGCCGACATCCTCTGCGCGGTCGCCGACCCGCGCATCCGGCTCGACTGAGGGGAGGGGACGATGACCCTGGCCGCCGCCGATCCCACCGCCGCCGCCGAGACCGCCCGCAGCACCGGGAACCGCGGCTGGCGCCGCTTCCGCCGGCACCGGCTGGCGATGTTCGGCGTCGCCTGCATCCTGCTCTTGGTGCTGGCCTGCGTCGCCGGGCCGTGGCTGCTGCCCTTCGACGATTTGCGCATCGACATGCGCGCCCGCTTCGCGCCGCCCCTGACCGGGTGGCACCTGTTCGGCACCGACCCGCTGGGCCGCGACCTCTGCGCCCGGCTGCTGATGGCCGGCCGCATCTCCCTCTCCGTCGCCTTCGCGGCGATGGTGATCAGCACGATCATCGGCTCGGCGATCGGCGTGGTGGCCGGCTATTACGGCCGGGCGGTCGGGGCGGTGCTGATGCGGCTGGTCGACGCCATGCTGTGCTTCCCCGCCGTCTTCCTGCTGCTGACGCTGGCGGCGCTGCTGAAGCCCGATCCCATCATGATCACCCTGATCATCGCCGCGACCAGCTGGATGGAGGTGGCGCGCGTGGTCGAAAGCCAGATCCGTACCCTGCGCGAGCGCGACTTCACCCTGGCGGCGGAGATGATGGGCGCGTCCGACGCCCGCATCATGGTCGACGAGCTGCTGCGCAATGCCGTCGGCCCGATCGTGGTCGCCGCCACCCTGACCGTCGCCCGGGCCATCCTGATGGAGGCCTATATCAGCTTCCTCGGCTACGGCATCCAGCCGCCGACGGCGAGCTGGGGCAACATGCTGAACAACGCCCAGCAGTACCTGACCTCGGCGCCCTGGCTGGCCCTGGTGCCGGGCTTCGCCATCACCCTGGCGGTGACCAGCTTCAACTTCATCGGCGACGGGCTGCGCGACGCGCTGGACGCCCGGCTGGAGTCGTGATGACGGACGCCCCGATCCTCGAGGTCCAGGACCTCGCCGTCACCTTCCGCGGCGAAGGCGGGGCGGTGACGGTGGTCAACGACGTCTCCTTCTCCGTCCGCCGCGGCGAGACGCTGGCGCTGGTCGGCGAATCCGGCTCGGGCAAGAGCGTCACCAGCCTGGCCGTGCTGCGGCTGCTGCCGCCGGCGCCGCGCTGCACCATCGCCGGGTCGGTCCGCTTCACCGGGCGCGACGGCCGCAGCCGCGACCTGCTGCAGCTCGACGCCGAGGCGATGCGCGCGGTGCGCGGCGACGAGATCGCGATGATCTTCCAGGAGCCGATGACCTCGCTGAACCCGGTGCACCGGATCGGCGACCAGATCGCCGAGGCGGTGACCTTCCACCGCGGCCTCGGCCGGCGGGAAGCCCTGGCCCGGGCCGAGGAGCTGCTGGAGCTGGTCGGCATCCCGGAGCCGCGGCGGCGCCTGGCCGCCTGGCCGCACCACCTGTCGGGCGGCATGCGCCAGCGCGTCATGATCGCCATGGCGCTGGCCTGCGACCCCAGCCTGCTGATCGCCGACGAGCCGACCACGGCGCTCGACGTCACCGTCCAGGCCGGGATCATCGACCTCTTGAAGTCGCTGCAGGCCAAGACCGGTATGGCGATCGTCTTCGTCACCCACAATCTCGGCGTGGTGGCCGAGATCGCGGACAGCGTCATGGTCATGTATGCCGGACGGATCGTCGAGCGCGGCGACGCCGTCGGGCTGCTGCAGCGGCCGCGCATGCCCTACACCCAGGGGCTGCTGCGCTCGGTGCCGCGGATCGATCGGCTGGATTTCGGCGGCGGGGTCCTGCCGGCCATTCCCGGAGGCGTCCCGGACCCCGGCCGCCTGCCGCCCGGCTGCTCCTTCCACCCGCGCTGCGGTCATGCCCGCCCGGGTGCCTGCGACGCCGCGGTGCCGGCGCTGGAGGAGGCCGATGGCCGGGTGGTGCGCTGCCTTCGGTGGCGCGAGATCGAGGCAGGGGCGTGACATGACGACACCGCCTCCCATCCTCGAGCTGCAGGAGCTCAGCAAGTCCTTCGCGGTCGGCGGCTCGCTGTTCGGGCGCGAACTGCTGCAGGTCCGCGCGGTCGACCGCGTCTCCTTCACCGTGCGGCAGGGCGAGGTGCTGGGCCTGGTCGGCGAATCCGGCTCGGGCAAGAGCACGCTGGGCCGCACCCTCTTGCGGCTGATGCGGCCGACCGGCGGGCGGGTGCTGTTCGAGGGCACCGACATCACTGATCTCGGACGCCGGCAGCTGAAGCCGATCCGGCCACGGCTGCAGTTCCTGTTCCAGGACCCGGCGGCGTCGCTGAACCCGCGCATGACCGTCGGCCGCATCGTCGCCATGCCGCTCCGGGTGCAGAAGGCCGCGCCCCCGGCGGAGCGGGCCGCGAGGGTGGCGGCGGCGCTGGAGACGGTCGGCCTGTCCGCCGGCCATGCCGAGCGCTTCCCGCACGAATTCTCCGGCGGCCAGCGCCAGCGCATCGGCATCGCCCGGGCGCTGGTGACCGAGCCGCGGCTGCTGGTGGCGGACGAGCCGGTCTCCGCCCTCGACGTCTCGGTCCAGGCCCAGATCATCAACCTCCTGATGGAGGTGAAGCGCCGGCTGGACCTGACCATCCTGTTCATCAGCCATGACCTGGCGGTGGTCGGCCAGATCTGCGACCGGGTGGCGGTGATGTATCTCGGCCGGATCGTCGAGATCGCCCCGGCCCGGGCGCTGTTCGGGACGCCGCGCCACCCCTACACCGAGGCGCTGCTGTCGGCCGCGCCGATCCCGGACCCGACGCTGCGCCGCCCGCGCATCCTCTTGAAGGGCGAGCTGCCCAGCCCGCTGTCGCCACCCTCCGGCTGCGCCTTCCGCACCCGCTGCCGCTACGCCCTGCCGGCCTGCGCCGAGATCCCGCCGCCGCTGCAGGCAGTCGGCGACGGCCATCTCAGCGCCTGCATCCGGCCCGAGCTGGCCCTGGCCTCGCCGCTGCGCCCGACGGTCGCCTGCGCCGGCTGACCAGAATTTGTGCAGCGTGCCCCGCCGGATGCCGGGCCGGAGGACGGATCCGGCCGTTCCCGGCCTCTTTGCGGCTGGCACAGGCCTTGCTTCGAATTTGAGACGAAAGCGAGGTCCCGCCATGACCGACATCACCACCGTCAAGACCGAACGCAACATCCTGTTTCCGATCGTGCTGGCGCTGGTCGCCGGCGTCGCCACCGGCGTCCTGTGGTGCTACGCCAACCCGATCCAGCTGGTGCCCGGCGTCATCCAGTGGCGCATCTTCGCCTTCCTGCCGCCGCTGGTCGGCATCCTGTTCGGGTTCCGCAGCGGCTTCATCTGCGGCTATGTCGGGTCGCTGGTCTGGTCGCTGCTGGCCGGCACCTTCATCCCGGCCCACACGCTGATCGTCGACGGCATCATGGTCGGGCTGACCGGCGCCGTGCCCGGCCTGCTGTTCGACCCGGCCCGCAAGCCGATCGACACCGCGGGCCTGGCGAAGATCGCCGCCACCTGCCTCGTCGTCGGCTTGGCGATGGTGGCCGCGGTGGCGGCCAGCCTGGCCTTCCTCGGCATCTTCCCGTTCTGGTGGGGGCTGCTGTATCTTGGCCTGTCGGACATCGTGCCGATGATCATCGGCACGCCGCTGCTGGTGAAGCCGGCGCTGAAGATCCTGGCCGGGTCGGGCCTGACCGCCGGCATCACCCGGTTCTGAGGATCCGCGCCGGACCGTGCTCGAGATCGAAGCGCTGAGCGTGGGCTTCGCCCCGGCGAAGCCCGCCATCCTGCCCACCTCGTTCCGGATCGAACCCGGCGGGCGCCTGCTGCTGTGCGGCGCCAACGGCTCCGGCAAGTCGACGCTGCTGGCCGCCGCCGCCGGGGTGATCCCGAAGCTGTCCCGGCCGCCGCTCCTGGCCGGCTCCGTCCGCCTCGGCGGGGCCGAGTTGGGCGGCCTGCCGCGGACCGAGCTGTTCCGCCGCGTCGGTATCGTGTTCCAGAACCTCGACGACCAGCTCTGGGACCTCGGGGTCGAGGACCTGATCGCCTTCCCGCTGGAAAGCCGCGGCCTGCCGGCCCTGCGGGTGCGGAACCGGGTGCTGCAGCTGGTCTCGGCCCTGTCGATCGAGCCGCTGCTCGGCCGCCGGGTGCTGACCCTGTCCGGCGGCGAGCGGCGCATGGTCGCCCTGGCCGCGGCGCTGGCGACGGGGCCGGAGCTGCTGGTGCTGGACGAGCCGACCACCGGCCTCGATCCCGCGGCGCGGCAGCGCCTGGCCGGGCTGCTCGGCCGGCTCGGCCGGGATCTGCCCATGCTGCTGGCGGCGGAACAGGATGCCGGCGCGCTGGCCACGGTCGCCGATGCCGTGCTGCTGCAGAAGGATGGCGCCGCGGGCACGCCCCGGCCGATCGCCGAGGCCGCGGCCGACGACCGGCTGTGGCTCGACCACGGGCTGCTGCCGCTGCGGCGCCGGGCCGGAAGCCGCCGCCGGGGCGCCGGGACCGGCCGGACCCTGGTCGAGGCCACCGGCCTGGTCAGCCGCCTGCGCCGCGGCGACGGCCGGCCGGTGCTGGACGGCGTCGACCTGGCCGTCCGTGCCGGCGAGGTGGCCGGGCTGATCGGGCCGAACGGAACCGGCAAGACCACGCTGTTCCAGTCGATCCTGGGCCTGTCGCCGCTCACGGCCGGGCGCATCGTGCTGGGTGGCGAGGACGCCGGCGGCTGGACCGTCGCCCGGCGCGCCCGCCGCATCGCCCACGTGCCGCAGAACGTCCGGCGCATCCTGTTCAACCTGACCGTGCTGGACGAAGCCGCCTTCGCCGTTTCCGGGAATCCGCGCGCGGTCGGCGCTGCCGATGTCCGCGCCAAGGCGCAGGCGGCGCTGATGCGCTTCGGCCTCGACCGCCGGGCCGGGGACAGCCCCTTCGCCCTGTCGGCGCGCGAGCAGGCGGTGCTGGGCCTGGCCTGCGCCGCGGCGGCGGAGGCGGAGCTGGTGATCCTCGACGAACCGCTGCTGGCGCGGGACCTCGCCGGCCGGGCGCTGCTCGACCGCTTCCTCGACGATCTGCGCGGCCGCGGCGGCGCCGCGCTGCTGGTCTCGCATGACCTCGATCTGGTCGACGACGTGGCCGACCGGCTGCTGGTCATGGATGGCGGCAGGATCCGCCATGACGGGCCGCCGGAGGCCGGCTGGCGCTCCGCCGCCTTCGTCGCGCTGGGCTGGCCGGCGCCGCTGCCCGCGCCGGCGGAGGCGGTGGCATGAGCCTGCTGCTGCGGCTGAACTTCTTCCTCAAGCTGCTGGCGGCCGCCGCCGTCACCGCCGCCGCCTGGATCGTCGGCACGCCGCTGCCGGCGCTGCTGCTGATGGCCACCGTCCTGGCCGTGCTGCTGGCGCTGCGGCTGCCGGGTCTGCGTGGCTATCTGAAGGGCGCCGCGATCCTGTTCGCCCTGGTCTTCGCCACCTGGCTGCTCAATCTCTGGCTGCAGGGTGCGCCGCCGGCCGAGGCCGCGGCCACGGCGCTGCGCATGGCGGCGCGTCTGGTGGCGACGACCGGCGCCTTCTTCTTCGTCATGGAAACGTCGAGCCCCGGCTCGATCCTGGCCGCGGCCAGCGCGCTGCGCCTGCCTTCCATGGCGACGCTGGTGTTGGCCCTGATCTTCGGCCTGATCCCGATGCTGCGCGACGAGTTCGAGCGCATCGGCGAGGCCCAGCGCGCCCGCGGCATGGAGCTGGACGACGTGCCGCTGTGGACCCGGCTGCGCTATGGTCTGGCCCGCGGCGTGCCGCTGCTGGTGCAGAGCATCCGCATGGCCCAGGCGATCGCGACCTCGCTGTCGGTCTACGGCTTCGACCCGGCGGTGCGGCGCACGAGCTGGCGCCGGGTCGGGGTGCTGGTGGAGGAGCGGCTGCCGGCCGCCGGGAACGGAGAGCACAGGACGTGACGGAGCAGACCATGCCGACCTGGCGCGTCGATGTGGCGGGGCTGCCCGTCGATCTGCCGATCGTGCCGATCAAGCCGGATTTCGCCATCTCGCTGCTGATGGTGATCGATGCCGGCGTCGCCTTCGGCGCCCATATCGGCCGCGCTTTGGCGGAACGGCTGGCTCCCCTGAAGCCGGATGTCGTCGTCGGCGCCGCCACCCTCGGCATCCCGGTCGCGATCGAGGTCAGCCGTCATCTCGGCCTCGACCGCTACGTCATCCTGCAGAAGTCGCCCAAGATCCATCTCGGCGACGCGCTGGTGCAGAGCATCACCTCGATCACCTCCAAGGGCGAGCAGCGGCTGCTGCTGGACCGCGCCGCGGTGCCGCTCCTGGCCGGGAAGCGGGTCGTGGTGGTGGACGACGTGGTGGCGACCGGCTCCAGCCTGGCCGGGTCGCTGGCGCTGGTGCGCGCCGCCGGCGCCGAGGTCGCCGGCATCGGCGTGATCCTGACCGAGGCGCATGACTGGGAGCCGGTGCTGGGCGCCGACGCCGCCCTGGTCACGGCGCTCGGCCACATCCCCCAGTTCCGCCCGGGCGCGCAGGGCTGGGAGCCGATCCCCGGGACGCTGTAAGCCTCACCCCGCCACCACCACGTCGACCTGGGCGCGCTCCAGCAGCTCGGCGATGTCCTGGGGCGGCGGCTGGTCGGTCACCAGCACATGCGCCCGGTCCAGCGGCGCGATATGGGCGAAGGAGGCGTGGCCGAACTTGCTGGCGTCGGCCAGGATGATCGTCCGGCGCGCCGCCGCCATCATCGCGGCGATCAGCCCGGCATCCTCCAGCAGCGTGGTCGAGAGGCCGGCTGAGGCCGACAGGCCGCCGACCCCGAGCACCGCCGTGTCGGCGGTGATGCCGCCGGCGCCGGCGAAGCCGAGCGGGCCCATGGTGACATGCGATTCCCGCCGGAACTGGCCGCCGAGGACATAGACGTCGCGCACCGCCTGCGCCGGCACGGCCAGCGGCAGCTCGAGATTGTTGGTGACGATGGTCAGGTTCCTCCGGCCCATGAGCTCGGCCGCGAACAGCCGCGTGGTCGACCCGCCATTGACGATCAGCGTCTCGCCGTCGCCGATCAGGCTGGCGGCGGCCCGCGCGATGCGCCGTTTCGCGTCGATCTGCACATTCATGCGCTGGACGTAGGGCGCGTCGCGCCCGACCAGCCCGTCGACCGGCACGGCGCCGCCATGGGTCCGGGTCAAGAGGCCGCGGGCCTCCAGGAAATCGAGGTCGCGCCGGATCGTGTCCGCCGAGACCGCGAACAGGCCCGTCAGCTCCGCCACGGTCACCTGGCCCCGGGTCCGGGCCAGGCGCAGCAGCTCGTTGCGCCGCCGGGCGGGCAGGGCCGCATCGGCGGCCTGGTCGATTGACGTCATGATTCCTCGCAGAAAACCGCACAAACTCTAAGACAACTCGCTTGACTCTGCCAGATGGTTGCGGCCCTATATCGAAATAGGCGCACAAACACGCACAAAACAGCGCCAGATTCCCGTTTCCATCAATGGGAGGGAGGAATGACCAAGATCCCTGGCCGGACGCAGTCCGGCGGTCTGTTCCGGCGTGATCTTCTGAAGCTGTCCGGGGTGGCGCTGGGGGCAGGGGCCGCGGCCCCGATCCTGGGCCGGTCGCGGCCGGCCCGCGCGGCGACCGAGATCACCTTCGCCAGCGCCAAGTTCTTCGGCAAGGAGACGATCGCGCAGCTGGTCGACGCCTACAACGCGTCGCAGGACAAGGTCCATGTGACCTATCGCGAGCTGCCGCCGCCCAGCGCCTCGACCGAGGTGCACCAGGCGCTGGTGCAGCAGCTGGCCCGCCGCAACGGCGCGCCGGACGTGTTCACCCAGGACATCATCTGGATCGCCGAATTCGCCGCCGCCGGCTGGTCGCTGCCGCTCGACGAGCATATCGACGCCAGTGAGATCGGCGCCTATTTTCCCGGTCTGGTCGCCGGCTGCAAATGGCAGGGCAAGCTGGTGGCGCTGCCCTGGTTCGTCGATTCCGGCATGCTGTACTACCGGCGCGACCTGCTGGAGGCCGCCGGCGCCAAGGTGCCGGAGACCTGGCCCGAGCTGGTCGAGACGGCCCAGAAGATCACCGGCGCCGGCCAGGCCAGGCTGGGCTTCCTGTGGCAGGGCAAGCAGGCCGAGGTGCTGGTCTGCGACCTCGTCTCCTTCACCGGCTCGAACGGCGGCGCCATCCTCGACGCCGACGGCAGGACCGTGCGCATCGCCGACCCGGCGGCGGTGGAAGCGGTGCAGTTCATGCACGACACCATCGCCACCCACAAGATCAGCCCGCCCGACCTCCTGAGCTGGGACGAGGAGCCGTCGCGCCGGCCCTTCACCGCGGGCCAGGCGGTATTCCTGCGCAACTGGTCCTATGTCTACGGCATCTCGCAGGATGCCGGCGAATCCAGCGTCGTCGGCAAGGTCGGCGTCGCCCCGCTGCCGCATTTCCCCGGCAAGTCCAGCGCCGCCTCGCTCGGCGGCTACCAGTACGGCGTCAACGCCTCGTCCAAACACAAGGAGGCGGCGCTCGACTTCGTGCGCTGGATGTCCTCGCCCGACACCCAGCTGCGCTTCGCCCTGCAGCTCGGCCTGGCGCCGACCCGGCAGGCGGTGTTCGACCATCCGGAGCTGGCCAAGGCCCAGCCCTTCATGGCGCAGCTGAAGCCGGTGTTCCTCGGCGCCACGCCGCGGCCGGTGACGCCGAAATACCCGCAGGTCTCGCTGGTGCTGCAGTCGGAGGTGTCGAAGGCGCTGGCCGGCGGCGACGTCAAGGGCGCGCTGGAGGCTGCCCGGTCCCGGATCGACGCCATCGTCGGGGTCTGACCGGCATGGCGATGACCGGCTCCCTCGCGCATCGCATCGCCGGCCCGGGACGCCTCGGGCCGGTCCGGGTCCCGGCCCTGCTCCTGCTGCTGCCGGCGGCGGGGGCCCTGGCCGCGGTCTCGGTCTATCCCGTCGGGCTCGGCCTGTGGCTGTCGCTGCGCGACACCTCGCTGGCCGCGCCCGACGACGCCTTCCTCGGCCTGAGCAACTACCGGGACCTGATCGCCGACCCGACCTTCTGGAACGCCTGGGCGCACACGGTCGAGTTCACCGTCGCCTCGACCCTGGCGGAGACCGTGCTCGGCCTCGGCATGGCGCTGATCCTCTACGAATGGTTCATCGGCCGCGGCCTGGTGCGGGCGGCGATGCTGATCCCCTGGGCGATCCCGACCGTCGTCACCTCGAAGATGTTCGGCTGGCTGTTCGACGGCCAGAACGGCATCGTCAATTACCTGCTGCGCGCCACCGGGCTGACCGACCAGAACATCAACTGGTACGGGTCGACCGACACGGCGCTGCTGACCATCATCATCGCCGACGTCTGGAAGACCACGCCGTTCATGGCGCTCCTGCTGCTGGCCGGGCTGCAGACGATCCCGCGCTCGCTGTCCGAGGCGGCGCTGGTCGACGGCGCCGGCCCGTGGGCGACCTTCTGGCGGGTGCGGCTGCCGCTCCTGATGCCGACGCTGCTGATCGCGGCGATGTTCCGGGCGCTCGACGCCTTCCGCATCTTCGACCTGGTCTATGTGCTGACCGGCGGCGGCCCCGCGGATTCGACCGAGACGCTGTCGACCCTGACCTACAAGACGCTCTTCTCGACGCTGCAGTTCGGCTACGGCTCGGCCATGGCCGCGGCGATGTTCGCGACCGAGGTGCTGATCGCCGGGGTGTTCGGCGCCGTGCTGATCCGCAAGCTGCGGGAGACCGAGCGATGACGCCGCTCTCCGCCATGCGCGGCCGGCTGCTCGGCCTGCCGGTCTGGCTCTGGCGCGGCGTGCTGCTGCATGCCGGCGCCCTGTTCATCGTCGCCTGGTCGGCCGGGCCGTTCCTGTGGCAGCTCTCGACCTCGCTGCAGGAGGACAAGGCGCTGGTGGCCGAGACGCCGAGCTGGCTGCCGATCCCGGCCACGCTCGCGCATTTCGTCAACATCTTCACGGTCAAGCAGTTCCAGCTCTACCTGCTGAACTCGGTGATCGTGGCCGGGGCGACGACCCTCTTCTGCCTGGTGCTCGGCGCGCTGGCCGCCTTCGCCCTGGCGCGGCTCGACATCAAGGGCCGCTTCGGCATCCTCGGGCTGATCCTGTCGATCTCGATGTTCCCGCAGATCGCGATCGTCGCGCCGCTGTACCTGCTCGCCGCGTCGATGGACCTGCTCGACACCTACACGGTGCTGGTCGTGGTCTATGTCGCGCTCGGCCTGCCGCTCGTGATCTGGGTGCTGTTCGGCTACTTCCACAGCATCCCGCGCGAGATCGACGATGCCGCGCGGATGGATGGCGCCGGGCCGCTGACCATCCTGTTCCGCGTCACCCTGCCGATGTCGCTGCCCGGGGTGGTGACCACCGGCCTCCTCGGTTTCATCGCGGCGTGGAACGAGTTCATGTTCGCGCTGGCCTTCACCTCCGACATCGGCACGCAGACGGTGCCGGTCGGCATCGCCAACTTCACCAACCTCTACTACGTGCCCTGGGGCGACATCGCCGCCGCCTCGGTGGTGGTGACCGTGCCGCTGGTGCTGCTGGTGCTGACCTTCCAGCGCCACATCATCGCCGGGCTGACCCAGGGGGCGGTCAAGGAATGAGGTGGGAGCAGCGCTATCGCGACCTCTCCGTCCGGCTGCCGCACCTCGCCGCCACGGCCCCGCCGACCCTGTGCGGCCTGACCACCTGCATCGACGCCTGTATCCCGCTGCACCGGGCCTGGCCGGTGCTGGCCGCCGAACCCGGCTCCCCCGCCGCAATGCTGGCGGCGCAGCTGCTGCACCGCGCCGCGGAGGGGATCGGCGGCGAGATCCTGGTCGACTGGCCGGACGGGCCCGCCTGGATCGACCGGCATCTGACCTCCGCCCCCGGCCTCGGCGGCACCGGCGCCCAGGCGGCGCAGGCGCTGGCCCTCTTGGGCGCGCCGGCGCTGCTGGCCCTCGGCGATCGCACCCCGGCCCAGCTGGGCCTGCTGCATCCCGGAGTGCGGCTGGCGGAGGGCGATCGCATCGTTTCCGCCCACGAGGCACGGCCGGGCGGCGGCGGCAAGCCGGCGCATGTCATCTTCGAGTTCACCGCCGGCACCCCGGTCGGGCCGGCGATGCCGCGGCGCTCCTCCCGCACCATCGTGCGCTTCGCCGACGAGGCGCTGGACCACGACCCGGACTTTTGGCGCGCCAGCATCGGCCTCGCACCGGAGGCCGGGGCGGGGATCCTGTCCGGCTTCAACGGCCTGCCGCCGGAGGCGGTCGACGCCGCCATCCGCTCCGCCACCGACCTCGCCGATGGCTGGCGGGCGGCCGGGCTCGGGCTGATCCATCACGAGCTCGGCGACTATCCGCGCGCGGCGCTGCGCGACCGGGTGGTCGCGGGGCTGACGCCGCACGCCACCTCCTTCGGCCTCAGCCTGTCGGAGCTGGAGGCGCTGTCGCCCGGCCCCGGCGATCCCGGCGCCAAGGCCCGCGCCCTCGGCGACCGTTTCGGCCTCACCCGCGTCTGCATCCATGCCGATGGCTGGGCGCTGGCGGCGACCCGCGGCGATCCGATGGCGGAGCTGGAGGCGCTGATGGCCGGCTGCCTGCTGGCCGCCACCCGCGCCGCGGCCGGCGTCCCGGCCAATCCGGACGGCATCCCGCCCGGCGCCGTATTTCCCCCGCTGCCCTTCCCGGTCTGGGACCACCGCGACGGCTGGGCCATGGTCGCCTGCGCCGCCCCCTACATCGAACGCCCCGCGGCCACGATCGGCCTCGGCGACACCTTCCTGGCCGGCTGCCTGCTCATGCTCGGCCAGCCGCCCGGGATCCTGTCCACCCTGACATCCGTAGAAGAGGACTCAACGATGGTTTCCCTGCCCGCCGCCCGCGACCCCGGCAAGATCCGCAGCCTGCAGCGCGTCACCTCGGCCGACGGCTTCTTCGTGATCTGCGCGCTCGACCACCTGTCGGATTTCCAGGAGCTGCTGGCGCCGGACCCCGACACGGTCGACTACGCCATGACGATCGCGGCCAAGATCGAGCTGGTGCGGGCGTTGTCGCCCGAGGTCAGCGCCTTCCTGCTCGACCCGCGCTACGGCCTGGCGCCGGCGCTGGCATCGCGCGCCCTGCCGGGCTCGGTCGGGCTGATGGCCAGCATCGAGGACGAGGGCTACAACGGCGCCGCCGCGGCGCGCGAGACCCGGTTCCGCGCCGGCTGGGGCACCCGCAAGATGAAGGCGATGGGCGTCGACACCTGCAAGCTGCTGTGGTTCTACCGGCCAGAGAGCGCGGTGGCCGACCATCAGCGCCAGGTGGTGCGCGATCTCGTCGCCGAATGCGCCAGCCTGTCGCTGCCGCTGGTGGTGGAGCCGATCTGGTATCCGCTGCCGGGCGAGGACCCGTCCAGCGCCGCCTGGAAGGCGAAGCGGATCGAAGGCATCGTCGCCTCGGCGCATGAGGCGAACGGCTACGGCGTCGACATGCTGAAGGTCGAGTTCCCGGGCGATGTGAGCACGGAGGAGGGCAGGGCCGCGGCGCTCGACGCCTGCCGGCGGCTCGATGGCGGCATCTCGGTGCCCTGGGTGATCCTGTCGGCCGGCGTCGGCTATGCCGATTTCCGCACCCAGGTGGAGATCGCCTGCAAGGCCGGCGCCTCGGGCTTCCTCGCCGGCCGCTCGATCTGGCGCGACGCCGCCTCGACCCACGACCCGGCGAAGAAGGCGGCGGCGCAGAAGGACGCGGCCGGCCGCCTGGCCGAGCTCGCCGCCATCACCCGCAAGCACGGCCGGCCCTACGTCCCGGCGCTGGAGCCGGCGGCGATCGCCCAGGCGTATCCGGAGTTCTGGTATGCGGGTTGGCAGAATTGAGGGCAGAGACTGAACCGGGTTTTTTTCTTAGTCCCCCCTCCCCTTGCGGGAGGGGGGACTCAAAAGGGCGACCACCGCTCTGCCTCACGCCAGATCGCCGCCGTCGATGCCGATGACGTGGCCGCTGACATAGGAGGCGGCGGCGCTGGCCAGGAACACCACCACGGCCGCGACCTCCTCGGGCGTGCCGGCCCGGCGCATCGGATAGGGCGCGACCAACTGCTCGGTCGTCACCTTCCAGTCTCGCCGCACCCGCTCCAGCATCGGCGTCTCGATGGCGCCGGGGGCCAGGGCGTTGATGCGCACGTCGCGGCCGTATTCCTGGGCCGCGGCGCGGGTCATGTGGATCACCGCGGCCTTGGTGGCGCCATAGGCAACGATGTTCGGGAAGGCGTGGCGGCCGCCGATCGACGCCATGTTGATCATCGCGCCCCTGGCCCGTGCCAGATGCGGCAGCTCGTATTTCATCGCCACGAAGACGCCGCGGAGGTTGGTCGCGACCTGGTCGTCGAAGCCGGCGATGTCGGTGTCGGCGATCGGCGCCGGCGGCAGGTCGATGCCGGCATTGTTGAAGGCGATATCCAGCCGGCCCCAGCGCGCCACCGTCTCGGCGACGAAGCGCTCCATCTGCGCCGCATCGCGGACATCGGCGCGGGTGTAGACGACGTCGCCGCCTTCCCAGCGGATGCGCGCCTCGACGTCCTTGCCCAGCGCCTCGCGCCGGCCGTTGAACGCGACCTTGGCTCCGGCCTTCGCCAGGGCGGCCACGGTGGTGGCGCCGATGCCGGAGGTGCCGCCGGTGACGATCGCCACCTTGCCGGCCAGCACACCCGGCGCCTCGGCGGCCGATGCCGCGCCCGGAAGCGCGACCCCGCCGGCGACGATCGCGCCGGCCAGGACGGTGCGGCGCGGCAATGCCGTCGGATCGAAGTGGTTCTCCATGGTCGCCTCCCTAGTTGTGCAGGGGAGGCTACCGGTTGCGATTATCTCGAAAAATCGGCGCTGACTTTGTAAGCTTTTAAGTTCGAATTTATAATCGACGCATGTCTCCGCCCGATCCCTTCACCGGCCTGTCCGCCTTCCTCGCCGTGGCCGAGGCCGGCGGATTCACCGGGGCGGCGGCGCGGCTGGGCGTGTCGCCGGCGGCGGTCAGCCAGGCGGTGAAGGCGCTGGAGGCCCGGCTGGGGACGCTCCTCTTCGTCCGCACCACGCGGCGGGTGGGCCTGACCGAGGCCGGCGCCGCGTTGCTGGCGCGGGTCGGGCCGGCGACGGCGGAGATCGCCGCCGCGATCGAGGCGGCCGCGGCGATGGGGACGGAGCCGACGGGCCTGCTGCGTCTGACCGTGCCACAAATGGCCGTGCCGCTGGTGGTCGAGCCGGTGGTGGCGGCGCTGCGGCGCAGCCATCCGCGGATCGCGGTCGAGATCGCGGTCGACGACGCCACGGTCGACCTGACCGCCCGCGGCTACGACGCCGGCATCCGCATCGGCGAATATGTCGAGCGCGACATGGTGGCGGTGCGGCTGACCCGCGACATTGCCTGGTCGGTGGTCGGCAGCCCCGCCTATCTCGACGCCCGCGGCCGGCCCGAGCGGCCCGAGGATCTGATCCGGCACGAGGCGATCCGCTACCGCTTCCCCACCTCCGGCGCGATCTATCGCTGGGAGTTCGAGCGCGACGGCCGTGCCCTCACCGTCGACCCGCCGGGCAGCCTGATCGTCAACGATGGCGGGCTGCTGTTCGCCTTCGCCCGGGCCGGGCTCGGCCTCTCCTACGTGCCCGACATCGCCGTCGCAGCCGAGCTCGCCTCCGGCCAGCTCGAGCAGGTGCTGCAGCCGTTCCTGCCGCGCACGCCGGGCCTGTTCCTGTACTTCCCGCGGCGGGCCCAGGACCAGCCGAAGCTGCGCGCCTTCATCGACGTGGCCCGCGCCGTGCTCCGCCCCGGGCGCTGATACGCACCAGGACGGCGGGCCGTGCCGCTTCGCCTCGTGTCATCGTTACGCTTCCGGGTTGAAATATCATGAATAGTTTGGAGTTTTTCCTTTGTCTCTGCGCGGCTGCGACCTTATTTCCGTTGAGATATCCGAATAGATCTTCTATCGCCGATCGGACTATGCTTTGTGAATCTTCTGGATCATTGTCGATTATTTTAACGAAAATCTCGCCGATCGCATGCGGTCGGCGACGGCCGGCGCTTGCCGGTCGACGGGGAGGACGCGTTCCGGTTTCCGCTGTCGAAGGACCCTTGGATCCGCGATGAACGAGTCCAGTTCCCTGCGTTCCGCCCCCCTGCGATCGGATCATGTGCTCGTGGTTGAGGACGATCCCGGCACCCGCTCCCTGATCGTGCGCATCCTGCGCGAGAACGGGCTGCGCGCCACCGGCGTCGGCGACGGCCGCGAGATGTGGGATTCGATCGAGGTGGCGCCGGTCGACCTGCTGATCCTCGACGTCATGCTGCCCGGCGCCGACGGGCTCGACCTCTGCCGCGCCTTCCGGGCCCGGAGCCCGGTGCCGATCATCATGGTCAGCGCCCGCGGCGAGGAGATGGACCGCGTGGTCGGGCTCGAGGTCGGGGCCGACGACTACATCAGCAAGCCCTTCGGCCGGCGCGAGCTGCTGGCGCGGGTGCGCGCGGCGTTGCGCCGGGGCACGGCGCTGGAGCCGTTCCCCGGCCGCTCCAATCGGGAGATGCTGCGCTTCGCCGGATGGGCGCTCGACCGGCGCCGGCGGCGGCTGACCGATCCCGGCGGGGCGGAGGTCGAGCTGTCGGGCGCGGAGCACGACCTGCTGGTCAGCTTCCTGGAGCATCCGCAGCGCGTGATCGGGCGCGAGCGCCTCCTGGAGCTGTCGCGCTCCCGCCTCGGCAGCCCGTCCGACCGCAGCGTCGACGTGCTGGTCAGCCGGCTGCGCCGCAAGCTCGGATCCTGCGGCCCGGAGGGCGCCCTGATCCGCACCATCCGCGGTGTCGGCTACATGTTCACGGTGGATGTGGAGCACCGGTGATCCGCCGCGTCGTCTGGCCGCGCGGCCTGCTCGGCCGCCTCACCCTGCTCGTCCTCGCCGCCGTGCTGCTGCAGTTCGTCGGCGCCGCGGTGCTGCAGGAGCTGGCCGAGCGCTATAAGGCGGGCAACATCCATGCCGACCATCTGGCCGAGCGGCTCGCCATCGGCGAGCGGGCGCTGTCCAGCGTGCCGCCCGAGCAGCGGCCGCAATTGGCCGAGGCGCTGTCCACCGCCGACCTTGCCCTGAGCTGGTCGCGGCATTCGGCCGGCGCCGAGGGAGGCGTCGCGTCGCCCTGGCTGCGCGACCTGGAAGCACGCCTTCAGAAGCGGGATTCCGGCCTGGCCGGGCGCGGACTGATCTTGGATCGTGGCGGCGGGGAGGGGGAACCGCATCGCGTCCGGGGCGAGCTGCGCCTCGCCGACGGCACCATTCTCGGCTTCGACGTGACCCGGCTGCAGCATGGCCTGCCCGACATCCTGCGCAGCCTGCTGTCCACTGCGCTGCTGGCCAGCTGCCTGCTGATCGCGGCGCCGCTCCTGGTCCGCGCGCTCGGGGCGCCGTTGCGCCAGCTGGTTCGGGCGGCGGATGCGATCGGTCGCGGCCGGCCGGTCCCGGTCGCGGTCGAGGGGCCGATGGAGGTGCGGCGGCTGGCTCGGGCCCTCAACGCCATGCAGGACCGGCTGGCCCGGCTGATCGCCGACCAGACCCAGGCCCTGGCCGCCGTGTCGCACGACCTGCGCACCCCGATCGGCCGGCTGCGGCTGCGCACCGACCTGCTGGGGGCTCACCCGCTGCAGGCCGAGATGCAGGCCGATCTCGACGAGATGGAGCAGATGGTCGGCTCGGTGCTGGCTTATCTCAAGGGCGACACCGACCCGGAGCCGCCGCGCGCGGTCGACCTCGCGGCACTGCTGACCACGCTGGTCGACGCTGCCGCCGATGCCGGGCAGGACGTCGCCTATCAGGGGCCGGACCGGGCCGTGCTGCACGCCCGGCCGCTGGCGCTGAAGCGCGCCTTCGCCAACCTGATCGACAATGCGGTGATCTATGGCGGCTCGGCGCGGGTCGTGCTGCGTTGCAGCGAGACCGAAATCACGGTCGCCGTCTCCGATGACGGGCCGGGCATCCCCGAAACGGATCTGGCCCGAGTGCTGCAGCCTTTCCAGCGCATCGAAGGCTCGCGCAGCCGCGCCACCGGCGGCGTCGGGCTCGGCCTGGCCATTGCCGTGCAGGTGGTGGAGCGCGAAGGCGGCCGGTTCTCCCTGGTCAACCGTCCGGGCGGCGGCCTGACCGCGGAGGTGACGCTGCCAAGGCGCTGAAACACTTTGTCACGAACCGTTCGCACATGCGAAATCTAGGCTTCCCATCCTATTCATCCGTGACCTCTCGCCCAAGCACAGGAGGCCAGGGATGGATGACCTGTTCACCGGAATGGCGCGGTTCCGCGCCGAAGTGTTCCCGCAGCAGCAGCCGCTCTATCAAAAACTCGCGACCGATGGCCAGCAGCCCCAGGCGCTGGTGATCTCCTGCGCCGATTCCCGGGTGGTGCCGGAGCTGATCACCCAGAGCGGCCCGGGCCAGATCTTCTGCTGCCGCAACGCCGGCAACATCGTGCCGCCCTTCTCCCAGGCCAATGGCGGCGTGTCCTCGGCGATCGAATACGCGGTGGTGGCGCTCGGCGTCCGCGACATCGTGGTCTGCGGCCATTCCGACTGCGGCGCGATGAAGGGGCTCCTGCATCCCGAGGCGCTGCGGGACATGCCGAACGTCGCCGCCTGGCTGCGCCACAGCCATGCCGCCCACCGGGTGGTGTGCGAGGCCTATCCGCCGGGCCGCGACGAGCACGAGACGCTGCGGGCGCTGGCGCTGGAGAACGTGGTGGCGCAGCTGAACCACCTGCGCACCCACCCCTCGGTCGCGGCCAAGGTCGCCCGCGGCCAGCTGCGCCTGCACGGCTGGTTCTTCGAGCTCGGGTCCGGCGAGATCCTGGCCTATGACGGCGCTACCGGCCGCTTCGGCCGGATCGACGATGCCGGCGGCCTGCCGGTGGCGCTGCCGCCGATGCCGCGCCTGGCGGCGGAGTAGGCGGCCATGGCAAGGGTCCTCCCGTCCTCGCTGGCCCGCGACCTGCCGGCCTCGATCGTGGTCTTCCTCGTCGCCCTGCCGCTCTGCATGGGCATCGCCGTCGCCTCCGGCGTGCCGGCGGAGAAGGGGCTGGTGACCGGCATCATCGGCGGCCTCGTCGTCGGCCTGCTCGCCGGATCGCCGCTGCAGGTCAGCGGCCCGGCCGCCGGTCTCGCGGTGATCGTCTTCCAGCTGGTGCAGGATTTCGGTCTCGCCATGCTCGGCCCGATCCTGGTGCTGGCCGGGCTGCTGCAGCTCGGCGCCGGCGTGCTGCGCCTGGGCAAGTGGTTCCGCGCCATCTCCCCCGCCGTGGTGCACGGCATGCTGGCCGGCATCGGCGTGCTGATCGTGGCGGCGCAGCTGCAGGTGCTGTTCGGCCGCGCGCCGCTGCCGGACGGTCTGCAGAACCTGGCGGCGATCCCGGCGGCCCTGGCCGGCCTCGTGCCGCTGCAATGGTCCGCCGGCACCGCGGCGGTGCTGGCCGGCGGCGCCACCATCCTGGCGATGGTGCTGTGGGAGAGGCTGCGGCCGCGGTCGCTCCGCCTCGTCCCCGGCGCCCTGGTCGGCGTCGTCGCCGGAACGGCCCTGGCCGTGGTCCTGGCGCTGCCGGTCCAGCGCGTGGACGTGCCCGACGCGATCCTGGCCAGCATTTCAGTGCCGACCATGGCCGACCTGTCGCGCCTGGGCGAAAGCGGCATCCTGGCCGCGGCGTTGGTCATCGCGGTGATCGCCAGCGCCGAGACGCTGCTGTCGGCCGCCGCGGTCGACCGGATGCATGACGGCGTGCGCACGAACTACGACCGCGAGCTGTCGGCCCAGGGCGTCGGCAACCTGCTCTGCGGCCTGGCCGGCGCCCTGCCGATGACCGGCGTGATCGTGCGCAGCTCGGCCAATGTCCAGGCCGGCGCCGCCACCCGGCTGTCGACGATCCTGCACGGCGCCTGGATCCTCGCCGCCGTCGCCCTGCTGCCCTGGCTGTTGCGCGAGGTGCCGATGGCGTCGCTGGCCGGCGTTCTGGTGGTCACCGGCTGGCGGCTGGTCAGCCTGAAGCATGTGCGCGAGCTGCTGCACCGGCACGGCGTGCTGCCGGCGGCGATCTGGGCGGCGACCGTGGTCATGGTGGTGGCGACCGACCTGCTGACCGGCGTCCTGGTCGGGCTGGCGCTGTCGCTGTTGGAGGTGCTGCCGCATCTGCGCCGCATGCCGCTGAAGATCCGGCGCCGCGACCTGCCCTCGGGCGAGGCCGAGCTGCGGCTGGAGGGGGCGGCCACCTTCCTGCAGCTGCCGGCCCTGCTGCGCGCGCTGGAGGCGCTGCCGCCAGGCGCGACCGTGCGGCTCGATGCCGGCGGGCTGGCCCAGATCGACCACACCAGCATGGAGATGCTCGCCGACTGGGCGGAACGCCGCACCGCCTCGGGCGCGCGGGTCGAGCTGCACGAGCCGCCCGCCCTGCCGCACGGGCAGCGCCTGGCGGCGGCGCTCAGAGCCTGAGGACCTCATCGGCGCGCGATGAGGTCCTTCAGCCCCCGGGCGATCTGCTGCTGCAGGAGCGGCTTGGTCCACACCGGGCGGCCGCGATGCAGCGGCTCGATCTCCGCCTCCGACCGGCCGGTGACGAAGGCGAAAGGGATGTTGCGCTCCTCGAGCACGTCGGCGGCGGCATAGACCTCCGTGCGGCCGAGGCCGATGTCCAGGAGCGCTGCGTCCAGCCGCTCCGAGCTGGCGATCCGGACCGCCTCGCGCAGCGTGCTGACCGGGCCGACCACCTCGAGCCCGGCGGACAGCACGATGCTCTCGAGCATCGCCGCGATCCAGGTGTCGTCCTCGACGATCAGGACCCGGGGCGGGGGCTCACGGCTCTCCATGTCACCTCCTCTCACCTTGGGTCCTCGCGCACCGGACGGCCGCGAGGACCTTCTTCCTTCATTAACAGGGGGTGAATGGAAATCTATCCACAGGCGGGGACGCCGGATCGAGAGAGGATGACTGGCCGGAGATGTGATTGAAACCGCTGCCCGGTCGGAACCGAGGGAAAACGTCGAGGGTTTCCCCTACAGCCTCATGAGCCGCATGGGAGCACGGCGATGACCTTGAGCGCAGAGGATGTCGCGGGGATCCTCGGTCCGGTCGACGAGACGCTGGTGGCCGATGTCATCCGCACCGGCGCGACCCGGGAGGAGCTGGTCCAGGCCTGGGCCTGGGTCAGCAGCGACGAGGCGATGATCGGCGACGGCCGGCCGCTGCCGGGCGGCCGGGTCGCCGCCCTCGTCGAGCTGCTGGCGCCGGAGGAGGACGAGCCGGAGCCCGGCCCTCCGCCCGTCACGACATGATCAGGCCGCCATCGACATTGATGGTCTGGCCGGTGATGTAGGCGGCGTCGTCGCTGGCCAGGAAGGCCACCAGCCCGGCCACGTCCTCGCCGCTGCCGGCGCGGCCCATCGGGATGCCGCGGACCCATTCCGCCATCAGCTCGCCCGGCTTGTAGTCGCCCAGCAGCTTGCCCCAGGCGGCGTCGTTGTAGGCCCACATGTCGGTGTCGATGATGCCGGGGCAGAAGGCGTTCACGGTGATGCCCTCCTTCGCCACCTCCTTGGCCAGGCTCTGGGTCACGCCGACCACGCCGAACTTCGAGGCGGCGTAGTGCGGCGTGAAGACGAAGCCCTGGCGCGCCTGGCCGGAGGCGGTGTTGATCAGCCGACCGCCACGACCGTGCTTGCGGATCCGGCGGATCGCCTCCTGGCAGCACAGGAACACGCCCTTGGTGTTGACCGCCAGCACCTTGTCCCATTCCGCCTCGGTCATGTCCTCGATCCGGGCGATGGTGATGACGCCGGCGTTCTGGATCGAGATGTCGATCTTGCCGAAGCGCCGCTCCGCCTCGTCGTAGAGCGCCGCGACCTGGGCCGGGTCGGTGACGTCGGCGACGAAGGACGCGGTGCGGCCGCCTTCGGCCTCGATCCGCGCCGCGGCGTCGGCGACGCTCGGCTCGTTGGCGGCCAGCAGCACGGAGGCGCCCTCGGCGGCGAAGCGGCGGGCGATCGCGGCGCCGATGCCGCGGCTGGCGCCGGTGATGACGACGGTCTTGTCGGTGAAGCGGGGCATGGGGTCTCTCCCGGATATGTCTTTGCGTTCAGCGGGCGAAGTCGCCGTCGGACTGGGCCAGCAGCTTCTCCGCCGTGAAGCGGTCGGTGATCAGGATGTTGATGTGGCGGCCGAGGAGGGCGCCGCGGATCGCCGCCACCTTGCGGGCGCCGCCGGCGACGCCGACGATGCGCGGGATGGTGCCGATCTCGTCGAGCGACATCGAGATCACCCGCTCGTCCAGCGGCGTCTGGACCGGGGCGCCATAGGCGCCGAAGAAGCGCAGGCAGATGTCGCCGACGCCGCCGGCCCGGCCCACCGCCTCCAGCTCCTCGCCGGTGAAGACGTTGCCGCTGTTGGCCAGCATCTTCGACGGCTCGACCGCGCCGATGCCGACCAGCGCCAGGGTGATGCGCCGCCACTGCTCGATCGTCGCCCGGACATAGGGGTCGGCCAGCAGCGCGCGCTTGGCCGAGGCCGATCCGGCGACGCCGGGGGCGGGCAGCAGTTGGGGCTGCGACCCGGTCAGCTGGGCCAGGCGTGTGGTCAGATGGGTGGCGTGGCCCTGCACGGCGGGGTTGCCCATGCCGCCCAGCATCTGCACCACCCGCTCGGCCGCCACCCGCTTCAGCGGGTTGATGGCGTCGACCATGCGCAGCAGCGACGCGCTCCAGGACGAGATGCCGATCACCTCACCCGGGTCCAGCGTCGTCTCCAGGAAATGCGCCGCGGCGTCGCCGATGCCGGCCAGGATCGAGTCCTCGCGGTCCTCGCCGCATTCGGCGACGATCGCCTCGGCCAGGCCGAAGCGGTCGCGCAGCCCCGTCTCCAGGTCGACATAGGTGCCGCGCGGCGCGTTGATGGTGATGCGGATGATCGACTCGTCCTCGGCCCGCTTCAGCAGGCGCGAGATCGTGGCCTGCGAGATGTGCAGCCGCTGCGAGATGTCGGACTGCTTCAGCCGGTCGACATAGTACATCTGCGCCACCCGGGTGATCAGGCGAAGCTCGTTGATGCGGCTCATCGGCAGGCGGCCTCGATCGTCTGGCGCCGGTTCGGCTGATTAGAAAATTTATGCATCACAGGCTGATTATTCAGACGCCGGACGCGGCCGGGTCAAGCGAAAGCTGCGCGCCTTCGCCAATCCTGTCGACGAATCTCCTCCTATTTTCGTATTTGAGCGAGCGGTCGGATCGAGCGGCTTGACGCAGTTTCGACTCACCGATAGCATGAATTTAAATCTGAGTATGAATAATTATTCAATCCGGAGGAGCGGTGCTCGATCCCAAGCCCCCATTCGTCCTCGACCTGGTCCCCGACCCGGCGCGCATCGCCGCGGCGGACGGGGCCGAGCGGGCGCGCCTCCTGGCCGGGGCGGCGGCGGAGATCCGCGCCTCCGTGCTGCGCATGATCGGGCAGGCCGGCCTCGGCCATGTCGGCGGCGACCTGTCGGTGACCGACATCCTGGCGACGCTGTTCTTCGGCGTGCTCGACCTCGATCCCGCCGAACCGGCGCGGCCCGACCGCGACCGCTTCATCCTCAGTAAGGGCCATTGCGCCGCCGCGCTCTACAGCACGCTGGCGCTGCGCGGCTTCATCCCGGCAGATCTGCTCGGCAGCTTCATGGCGCCGCTCTCGGTGCTGAACGGCCACCCGAACCGGCGCAAGGTGCCGGGGGTGGAGGCGAACACCGGCCCGCTCGGCCACGGCCTGCCGATCGGCGTCGGCAGCGCCATCGCGGCGCGGCTGTCCGGGAACCCCTGGCGGACCTTCGTCGTGCTCGGCGACGGCGAGCTGCAGGAGGGCAGCAACTGGGAGGCGGCGATGTCCGCCGGCCATCGCGGCCTGGACAACCTGACCGCCATCGTCGACCGCAACCGGCTGCAGCAGGGCGCCCGCACCGAGGACACCAACCGGCTGGAGCCGCTGGCCGATAAGTGGCGCGCCTTCGGCTGGGAGACGGTCGAACTGGACGGCCACGACCACGCCGCGCTGTGGGCCGCCTTCACCGCCGCGCCGGCCGGCAGGCCGCGCTGCGTCATCGCCCGCACGATCAAGGGGAAGGGCGTGTCCTTCATGGAAGACCGCGTGGAATGGCACCACAAGGTGCCGTCGCCGGCGCAGATCGAGCAGGCCCTGGCGGAGGTTGCACCTCTGGCGGAGGTCGCGCGATGAGTGCCGATGTCGTCGCCAAGGCCGGCACCTTCGACTGCCGCAAGGCCTTCGCCGAGACCCTGACCGAGCTGGCGCGGACCGACCGGCGCATCGTCGCGGTGTGCAACGACTCCGTCGGGTCCAGCAACCTGACCGGCTTCGCCGCCGAGTTCCCCGACCGGCTGGTCAATGTCGGCATCGCCGAGCAGGCCATGGTCGGGGTCGCCGCCGGCCTGGCCAATGGCGGCTTCTTGCCCTTCGTCTGCGCCGCCTCGCCCTTCCTGACCGGCCGGGCGCTGGAGCAGATCAAGGCCGACGCGGCCTACAGCCAATACCCGATCGTGCTGTGCGGCATGAGCCCGGGCATGGCCTATGGCGAGCTGGGGCCGACCCATCATTCGATCGAGGATCTGGCCTGGACCCGGGCGATCGCCGAGCTGACGGTGATGGTGCCGGCCGACCCGGCCCAGACCCGCGCGGCGGTGCGCTGGGCCGCCGATGCCGGCCGCCCGGTGTTCCTGCGCATTGGCCGGTTCCCGGTGCCCGAGGTGACGCCGGCGGGTGCCAGCTTCGACGGCGGCGCGACGCAGCAGCTGCGCGCCGGCGGCGACGTCACGCTGGTGGCGACCGGGACCATGGTGTCGCGGGCGCTGGAGGCGGCGGAGCTTCTGGCCGCGCAGGGGGTTGAGGCCCGTGTGCTGAACGTCGCCACCCTCAAGCCGCTCGACCCAGAGCCGCTGCTGCGCGCTGCGGCCGAGACCGGCCGCATCGTCACCGTCGAGGAGGCGGTGGTGCAGGGCGGGCTGGGCGGCGCCGTGGCCGAGGTCGTGGTGCAGGGCCGGCCGGTGCCGATGCGCATCCTCGGCGTCACCGGCTTCGCCCCGACCGGCAGCGCCGCCTTCCTGCTCGACCATTTCGGGCTCAATGCGGCCGGCATCGCCGCCGCCGCCCGCGAGCTGGTGGCCTGACCATGCCGTTCGTCCTCGCCATCGACCAGGGCACCAGCTCCACCAAGGCGCTGCTGGTCGATGCCGCGGGTGCGGTGGTCGCGCGGGGTTCCGCGCCACTGGGCGAGACGCATCCCAAGCCGGGCTGGGTCGAGCAGGACCCGATGGCGATCTGGGGCAGCGTGCGCGCGGCCGTGGCCGCCTGCCTGCAGGGGCGGGATCCCCGCTCGGTCGCGGCGGTCGGCTTCAGCACCCAGCGCGAATCCCTGCTGATGTGGGATCGCCGCACGGGCGAGGCGCTGTCGCCGCTGATCAGCTGGCAGGACCAGCGCACCGGCGCGCTGTGCGAGGCGCTGCGCTCGCCCGACGCCGAGCGGCTGGCGCGCGAGCGCAGCGGCCTGCCGCTCGACCCGATGTTCTCGGCCGCCAAGGCGAAGTGGCTGCTCGACAGGCTCGACCCGGACCGCGTCCGGGCGAAATCCGGCGCGATCTGCCTCGGCACGGTCGATGCCTGGCTGCTCAGCCGCTTCGGCGGCGAGGCGGTGACCGAGGCCGGCAACGCCTCGCGCACCCAGCTGCTGGATGTCCGCCGCGCCGCCTGGGACCCCGACCTGATGGCCTTGTTCGGCGTGCCGGAGGCGGCGCTGCCGCGCGTGGTGTCCTCGACCGGCCCGTTCCCGTCCGTCCGCGGCCTCGACCCGCTGCCGGACGGCGTGCCGGTGGCGGCCGTGCTCGGCGATTCCCATGCGGCGCTGTTCGCCCATGGCGCCTTCGCCCCGGGCCAGATCAAGGCGACGATGGGCACCGGCTCCTCCGTCATGGGGCTGATCGACCGGGCCGAGGCGCTGGACCCCGGCCTGTGCCTGACCATCGCCTGGTCGGTCGACGGCCCGGCGCTGGCTGCGGAAGGCAATATCCGCTCGGCCGGGTCGACCTTGCGCTGGGCGGCCGAGCTGCTGGGCCTGTCGACGCAGGAGTTGGCGGACCTTGCGGCGGAGGCCTCGAGCGACGGCGTCTACCTGGTGCCCGGCTTCAACGGGCTGGGCGCGCCGTGGTGGGACCTCAACGCGGTCGGCCTGCTGGCCGGCTTCACCCTCGGCAGCGGCCGGCCTGCCATCGCCCGCGCGGCGCTGGAATCGATCCCGCACCAGATCGCCGACGTGGTCGAGGCGATCGACCGCAGCGTCGGCCAGGTCCGGGCGCTGCATGTCGATGGCGGGCCGACCCGCAACCCGGTGCTGATGCAGGCCCTGGCCGACCTCGCCGGCTGCGAGGTGCTGCGGTCGGACACGGCCGAGCTCTCGGCGCTCGGCGCGGCGCATCTGGCCGGGCTCGGCGCCGGGATCTGGGACTGGGACGGCCTCGCGGCGCTGCCCCGCGCCCGCGACGGCTTCGCCCCGGCGATGCCGGCCGATCGGCGCCGGGCCGAGCGGGACGGCTGGCGGCGGGCGGTGCGGCGCGCCTCGGGCCTGCCGCCGGAGGCGGCCGGGAGCACGGTACCGCCGGAGGCGGCGGGGCGCTGATCTGCCCCGCCTGGTGACACGAAAAGGATGTAGGGAATGGAAGCGCGCATCGACCGACCGGCCACCAGGACGATCCTGCCGCGGATCAGCCTGACCAGCGGCGCCCAGGGCCCGCTGATCGGCCTGATCCTCTTGTGCGTGATCTTCTCCTTCGCCTCCGACCATTTCCTGTCGGTCCGCAACGGCCTCAACGTGCTCGACCAGGTCACCGTCCTCGGCATCCTCGCCATCGGCATGACGGCGGTGATCGTGATCGGCGGCATCGACCTGTCGGTCGGCTCGGTCCTGGCGCTGTCTATGATGGTGATGGGCTGGCTGGCGCGCGACATGGAGCTGCCGATGGCGCTGGCCATCCTGCTCGGCATCGGCGCCGGCGCGGTCTGCGGCCTGGCCTCCGGCCTTCTGATCACGATCGCCCGGCTGCCCGCCTTCATCGCCACGCTGACGATGATGTCGGTGGCCCGCGGCCTGGCGAATATCCTGACCGACGGCACCCAGATCGTCGGCTATCCCGACTGGTTCACCGCGCTCGCCACCGTGCGCAACTTCGGCTTCCTGTCGCTGACCGTGGCGCTGTTCCTGGTGCTGGTCGTGGTCAGCTGGCTGTACCTGACCTTCCGGCCCAGCGGCCGCAACCTCTACGCCATCGGCGGCAGCCGCGAGGTGGCGCGCCTGGCCGGCATCCATGTCGGCCGGGTGACGATCGCGGTCTATGCCGCGGCCGGGGCGCTGGCCGGCATCGCCGGCATGGCGCTGGCCTCGCGGCTCGATTCCTCGCAGCCCAGCGCCGGCCTCGGCTACGAGCTCGACACCATCGCCGCGGTCGTGATCGGCGGCGCCAGCCTGTCGGGCGGCGTCGGCAGCATCGGCGGCACGGTGGTCGGCGTCCTGATCATCGGCGTTCTGCGCAACGGGCTGAACCTGCTCGGCGTCTCGCCCTTCGTGCAGCAGGTGGTGATCGGCCTCGTGATCGCCGCCGCCGTCACCTTCGACACCCTCGGCCGGCGCAACCGCTGACCGTGCACAAAGACGGCAACGCCGTCGCAACAGGAGAGGATCGACCCATGAAGACCCGTATCGCCATCGCCGCGCTGGCGCTGCTGGCCGGCACCGCCCTCGGCTCCCCGGCCTGGGCCAAGGACAAGGTGATCGGCCTGGCCGTCGCCAACCTGCAGGCCGACTTCTTCAACCAGATCAAGCAGTCGGTCGAGGCCTCGGCCAAGGAACAGGGGATCAAGGTCGTCACCGTCGACGCCAAGGGCGATTCCGCCACCCAGGTCAGCCAGATCCAGGACCTGATCACCCAGCAGATCGACGCGCTGATCTACATCCCGGCCGGCGCCACCGCCGCCAGCGTCCCGGTGAAGGCAGCCAAGGCCGCCGGCATCCCGGTCGTGGCCGTGGACCGCAACCCGGCCGACGCGCCGGGCGACACCTTCATCGCCACCGACAGCGTCGCCGCGGCCCGCACGCTCGGCGAATACGTCTGCAAGGTCACCGGCGGCAAGGGCAATGTCGCCATCGTCCAGGGCCAGCTCGGCACGACGCCGGAGCAGGACCGCGACAAGGGCTTCACCGAGGCGCTGGCCAAGTGCCCGGACCTCAAGGTCGTGGCCAAGCAGGCCAGCACCATGTGGATGCAGGACGAGGGCTTCAACATCGCCCAGGACATGCTGCAGCGCGACCCCGACATCTCGGTGTTCTTCGGCCGGGCCGACGCGCTGGCGCTGGGCGCCGCCCAGGCGGTGAAGGTCGCCAATCTCGACCACAAGACCTGGATCTTCGGCTTCGACGGCGACGTCGCCGGGCTGAAGGCGGTGCAGGCCGGCACGCTGGACGCGACCATGACCCAGACCACCCAGCAGATGGGCCGGCTGGCGCTGCAGTCGGCGCTGGAGCTGGCGGACGGCAAGACCGTCCCGGCCGAGCAGCTGCAGGCGGCGACGCTGACGACCAAGGACAACGTCGCCGGCTTCATCGAGAAGCACCCCTGATGGCGGGCGCCGTTCGCGCCGCCGTGGCGGAGAGCCCCAAGGGGCTCTCCATCCGCGGCATCGGCAAGGCCTATGGCGGCATCACCGTGCTGCAGGATGTCGACCTCGACATCCGTCCGGGCGAGGTGCTGGCGCTCCTGGGCGAGAACGGCGCCGGCAAGTCCACCCTGTCCTCGGTCATCTCCGGCCTGGTGCCGCCCAGCACGGGCCACATGACCTGGCAGGGCGAACCCTATGCTCCGACGCGGCCGGGGGACGCGATCGCCGCCGGCATCGGCCTGATCCACCAGGAGATGAAGCTGCTGCCGGACCTGACGATCGCGGAGAACGTGTTCGTCGGCCGGCTGCCGACCAAAGGCGGCCGGATCGACCGGGCGGAGATGAACCGCCGCGCCGGCGAGCAGCTGCAGCGCCTGGGCCTCGACATCGCCCCGACGAAGCTGGTGCGCGAGCTCAGGGTGGCGGCGCAGCAGCAGGTCGAGATCGCCAAGGCCCTGACCCTGAACTCCCGCCTGCTGATCCTGGACGAGCCGACCGCGGCGCTGGGCGGGGAGGAGACGGAGCGGCTGTTCCAGCAGATCGAGCGGCTGAAGCGCGACGGCGTCTCCTTCATCTATATCAGTCACCGGCTGGACGAGATCGCCCGCATCGCCGACCGGGTCGCGGTGCTGCGTGACGGCCGCCTCGTCGCCACCCATGACACGGCGCAGGTGCCGGTGAAGACGCTGGTCGAGCAGATGGTCGGCCGCAGCGTCGACCGGATGTTCCCGTCCGTCTCGGTGCCTGAGCCGCAGGCGCGGCTCGAGGTCTCCAGCCTCACCGCCGCCGACGGCGGCTTCCGCGACGTCAGCTTCACCGTGCGGGCGGGCGAGGTGTTCGGCATCGCCGGCATCGTCGGCGCCGGGCGGACCGAGCTGGTGCGCGGCGTCGTCGGCGCCGATCCCGTGGCGTCGGGCCGGGTGACGGTGGACGGACGGCCGGTCGACCTGCGCGGCCCGTCCGACGCGATCCGGGCCGGGGTCATGCTGGTGCCGGAGGACCGCAAGCTGCAGGGCGTGGTGCTGGACCACTCGATCGCCGACAACATCGCCTATGCCAATTTCGACCGCATCGCCCCCGGCGGCTGGATCAGCCCGGCCCGGGTGCGCGGCTTCGCCGCCGACCTGATCGCCCGGATGGGGGTGAAGGGCACGCCGGGGCAGCGCGCCGGGAATCTCTCGGGCGGCAACCAGCAGAAGGTCGTGATCGCGAAATGGATCGCGCGCGACCCCAAGGTGTTCATCCTGGACGAGCCGACGCGCGGCATCGATGTCGGCGCCCGCGCCGCGATCTACGACGTGATCGCGGGCCTCGCCGCCTCCGGCATGGCGGTGGTGGTGGTCAGCTCCGACCTCGACGAGGTGCTGGGCCTGTCGCACCGGATCATGGTGCTGGCCCGCGGCCGCAACCAGGGCATTCTCGACCGCGACCAGGCCAGCCGCGTCGCGGTGATGGAACTCGCAACCCGCTGATTCAAGGGAATATCCGACCGTGCAGATCTTCCGGCTCGATGATCAGATCGCCTTCGTCACCGGCGCCGGCAGCGGCATCGGCCAGCGCATCGCCGTCGGCCTGGCCGAGGCCGGCGCCGATGTCGCCCTGTTCGACCTGTCGGCGTCGGAGGCCGGTCTCGCCGACACCACCGGTCGCATCCGGGCGCTGGGCCGCCGGGCGCTGACCCTGACCGGCGACGTGACCCGGGCCGCCGATCTTGCGGCGGCGGTCGACGCGGTCGAGGCCCAGCTCGGCGAACTCGCGGTCGCGGTGAACTGCGCCGGGATCGCCAACGCGACGGCGGCGGAGGACCTGCCGGAGGCGCAGTGGCAGCGCACCATCGATGTCAACCTGACCGGGGTGTTCCTGTCGGCCCAGGCCGAGGCCCGGGTGATGCTGCCGCGCGGCCGGGGCTCGATCGTCAACATCGCCTCGATGTCGGGCTCGATCGTCAATCGCGGCCTGCTGCAGGCGCATTACAACACCTCCAAGGCCGGGGTGATCCACCTGACCAAGAGCCTGGCGATGGAATGGGCCGATCGCGGCCTGCGGGTGAACGCGATCAGCCCCGGCTACACGCTGACACCGATGAACCTGCGGCCCGAGGTGGCCGAGCAGCGCAAGATCTTCGAGCGCGACACGCCGATGGGCCGGATGGCGTCGGTGGACGAGCTGGTAGGCCCGGCCGTGTTCCTGGCCAGCGCCGCCTCGTCCTTCTGCACCGGCGTCGACCTGATCGTCGACGGCGGCTTCGTCTGCTGGTGAGGGTGGGGGGAGGGCTGGCTGCCCTCCCTATTTCACCGCGCCCGCGGTCAGGCCGCGGATGATGTAGCGCTCGAGGAAGATGCCGATGACCGCGAGCGGCGCGATCGCCGCGGTCGACAGCGCCGCCATCGACCACCAGTTGATGCCCTGCGACCCGGTCTGGCTGGCCACCATCACCGGCAGGGTCTTGGCGTCGGTGCTGGTCAGCAGCGCGGCGAAGAAATACTCGTTCCAGCACAGCACGACCGACAGGATGAAGGCCGCCACCATGCCGGGCAGGGCCAGCGGCAGCACGATGCGCAGGAAGGCCTGCCACACCGTCGCGCCGTCGACCCGCGCCGCCTCCTCCAGCTCGATCGGGATGGTGGCGAACTGGTCGCGCATGATCCAGATCACGATCGGCAGCACCATCAGCGCATAGACCAGGATCAGCCCGATCCGGGTGTCCAGTAGCGCCAGCTCCTTGTACAGCACCAGGAACGGCATCGCCAAAACCACCGGCGGCAGGATCAGCTGCGACAGGAACCAGAACGAGATGTCCTTGTTCCGCCAGGGGCCGAACTTGTAGCGGAAGCGGCTGAGGCCGTAGGCGGCGAGCGAGCCGATGGCGACCGCCAGCAGCGAGGCGCCGACCGAGGCCACGATGCTGTTCTCGAAGCGCAGCAGGAACTCCTCGCGCACCGTCGAGGTGGCGCCGATCGTGTCCGGCGACAGGCCCAGCGAGCGCCAGCCGCGCCAGTCCGGCTGGTAGTCGATCCACGGAATAAGATGCCCCTGGGTGACGTCGACCGCGGTCTTGAACGAGGTCGTCACCGTCCAGTAGATCGGGAACAGCGAGATGAAGGCCCACAGCAGCGCCACGGCGTAGAGCAGCGTGCGGCCGGAGATGCGCTTGGCGCGCCAGGTCGCCCCGCGGGTCATGTCAGCCGCCGCATCCAGCGGCTGACCAGGCTCAAGAGGCCGGTCACGAAGACGATGATCATGATGAAATAGACCTGCGCCAGCATGGTGCCGTAGCCGACATTCGACCGGTCCCGGTACTCGCGATAGATGAAGCTCGACACCGTGTCGGTGGCGCCGCCGGGCCCGCCCGCCGTGACGTTGATGACGATGTCGGCCAGCTTCAGCTCGAAGATGATCCGAAGGATCACCGCGGTGACGCTGACCGGCAGCATCAGCGGGAAGGTGATCTTCCAGAAGGACTGCCAGGCCTTGGCGCCGTCGATCCGCGCCGCCTCCAGGATGTCGTTTGGTATGGCCTGCAGCCCGGCCAGCAGCAGGATCATGATGAAGGGGATCGAGACCCAGCCGTCCATCGCCATGATGCTGAGCCGCGCCATCCAGGGCGAGGCGAAGAAGGCCGGGTTCTCCCAGCCCAGGAACCGGGCCAGCGACGCCGCCGGGCCGAAGCGGTATTCCATGATCGACTTGCCGATCATCCAGCTGACCGCGACCGGGCTCAGCATGAACGGCATCAGGAAGGCGACGCGGAAGAACTTGCGGGCCCGGATCTCGGCGTTCAGCAGCAGCGCCAGGCCGAAGGCTATGGCGTATTGCACCAGCACGGCCAGCACGTACCAGACCATGTTGCCGAGCGCGTTCCAGTAATATGGATCGGCCCACAGGGTGCGGAGGTTGTCGAGGCCGTTGAGCTGCCGGCCGGCGAAGGAGCTGAGGTTCCAGTCGGTGAAGGCGATGTAGAGCCCGAAAAGGGTCGGGAAGATCACCATCGACACGGTGAACAGCACCGCCGGCAGCAGGAACAGCGCCCGGTGCCCGGCCTCGCCCCGGATCATCACCTGGCCGGCGCCGAGCGCCACCGCCCAGGCCAGATAGGTGTAGAGCAGGGGGCGCCAGGTCTCGAAGCCGATGGCGACCACTTCGGCCGAATCCAGCACCTGCAGCAGCAGCATCGCCGCGAGCAGGAGCGTGGCGACCCGGACCAGCCACCGCCCCGCGACCTTGCGGCCGGCCGGGATGTGCGACGAGACGGGCTTGATGCTGTGATCGCCGGCGAGGGCGCCGATCTCCGCTTCGCTCATGCTGATCCGGGGATAGCTGCGGAAGGGCAGATAGACAGTGTCCCCCCTCCCCCCGCGGGAGGGGGGTAGGGGGAGGGGGCTGTCGATCGAAGAGAGCCGTCGCCTCCGGGCTGACGCTTTGTGGGTTCCCGGCCCGGCGGCGCGAACCCCCTCCCCCTAACCCCCACCCCCGGGGGGGTGGGGGGTAAGGAAACAAGCGGCCCGGGGAAGGGTTGAATTACGCCGGGTCTCACAGCCCGAGCGATGCCTTGTACAGGGCGATCTGCTTGTCCCGGCCGATCTGGTCGGTGATCTTCTCCCAGGCTGCGGCGATGGCGTCGGCGCCGGACTGGGCGGTGCCCTGGCCGGCGAAGACCTTGGCCAGCTCGTCCTCGGCCACGCTGTAGTACTGGAAGATGCCGGGGATGCGCGGCTCGATCGCCGCGTTCGGGTGGTTGTAGGAGTCCGCGTTGGCCTTCAGGTAGGAGGTGATGAAGGCCTCGTCATAGCCGGCGGCGACCCATTCCGGGATCTGGAAGTGGCTGTTCCGGTACGGCTGGAAGCCGGACGGGTAGGCCGAGGTCCACAGCGACAGGTCCTTGCCGCCGAGATGGGCCGCGGCGCTCCAGGCCGCTTTGTGCTTGACGGCATCGCTGTCGACGCGGGCCATGACGTAGACGCCCCAGCCCAGATAGGCCATGTTCGGCGCATAGTTCGGGCCGCCCGGCAGCTTGTCCCAGGCCCCGGTCTTGGCGTTATAGACATCGTCCGAGCCCGGCAGGATGCTGAAGCTGCAGACGTCGCCGATGACCGAGGAATCGCTGGTCTTGGCGTTCGACCCGACATCGCCCCACCACGCCACCATCGACCCGGTCCCGGCCAGGAACTGCTGGAAGGCGGTGGTGTTGGGATCGGCGCCGAGCTGGTCCGCCGGCTCCGACGGCAGGGCGTCGATCACGTCCTGGATCGCCCGCACCCAGGCCGGATTGTTGATCCGCGGCTTCATGGTGTCGATGTCGAACAGCCAGGCCTTGTCGTTCGGGTGCTTGGCATAGGCCGAGGCGCGGCTGCCCAGGAAATAGAAGCCGAAGCCGCCCCAGGCCTTGGGCGCGTCGAGATAGCCATAGGCGTCCTGGCCGCCGACCTGCTTGCCCTTCAGGAACTTGGTCGCCGCCTGGACCTGCTGCCAGGTCTTCGGCACGCCCCATTCGCCCTGGCCGCCACCGTCCTTCCAGGCCTTGGCCAGGTCGGCGTCGGAGAAGACGTCGGTGCGGTAGTTGAAGGTGTGGCAGTCGCCGTCGATCGAGATCCGGTAGGTCTTGCCCTCCCAGGTGCCGACCGGGGCCTTGAGGTAGCCGACATAGTCGTCCATCTCGATCTGGGCCTTGACCCAGTCGGGCATCTCCGAGGCCAGGCCCTTGCCGCAGACGTCGCCCTCGAACGGGGCGCCCATCTCGACGATGTCGAAATCGACCGTGCCGGTGGCGATCGCCTGCTGCAGCCGCGGGTTGTAGTCGGCCTGGGCCAGGTCGATCCAGGTGATCCTGGCGCCGGTATAGGCCTCCCAAGGCTTCAGGAAGCCGCGGAACAGCAGGTTGTGCAGATTCTGGTTGTTCAGCCCCATGAAGGTCAGCTGGACGCCGTTGAACTCGCCTTCCTTGACCAGCGCCTTGGTCGGGCCGAGGCACAGCTCGCCGACCTTCTGCCAGTCGGCGTCGGTGGGCGATCCCTTGCCGACGCCCGGGATCTGCAGGATCTGGGCGCGCAGGTCGTTCTGCGCCAGCGCGGTGGAGGAGAGGGGGCCGAACAGGCCCGTCGTACCCAGGGCGGCGCCGAGCCCGGCCGCACCCTTCAGAACCGTGCGCCGGCTGGCCTGCGCCCCGACGAGGCGGTCGTAGTCCTGTAGCTTCACCGCGAATCTCCCTGTGGCATTATCGTTTTTGTCGCCCTCGGCCGTCCCGAACCGTTATCCCTCGAACCGCCATCGTGAAACGTTTCACGACATGACGACCAAGGATGCGATTTCGGCGGGTGCCGAAGGCGATCCTGAGTATGATGCGGCCTCAATGGGGGCGCAAGGGAGCGGCCGGGGAGCCGTTCTACGCCACTCGGAGCAGGGAAGGGACGCGCGCGAATGGGCGCTACAGGCAATTTCCAGCGGGTGTTCGGCGACACGAAGCCGGTGATCGCCATGGTGCATTTCGGGGCCCTGCCGGGCGCGCCGCTCTACGACTCGGCGGCCGGTCTCGACGGGCTGCTCGACGGTGCCCGGCGGGACCTGCAGGCGCTGCAGGCGGCCGGCTTCGACGCCGTGATGTTCGGCAACGAGAACGACCGGCCCTACGAGTTCGAGGTCGATACCGCCTCGACCGCGACCATGGCCTATCTGATCGGCCGGCTGCGGCCGGAGATCACGGTGCCGTTCGGCGTCAACGTGCTGTGGGACCCGGCCGGCTCGGTCGCGCTGGCGGCCGCCACCGGCGCCGCCTTCATCCGCGAGATCATGACCGGCACCTACGCCTCGGATATGGGGCCGTGGAACCCGGATGCCGGCGCGGCGATGCGCTATCGCAACCGGCTCGGCCGCGGCGACCTCGCCATGCTGTACAACATCTCCGCCGAATTCGCCTGGTCGCTCGACCGCCGCGACCTGGCCGACCGGGCGCGCAGCGCGGTGTTCTCCAGCATCCCGGACGCCGTCCTGGTCTCCGGCACGATCACCGGCGAGGCCGCGGCGATGTCGGATCTCGAGGCGGTGAAGCAGGCGCTGCCCCACACCCCGGTCCTGGCCAACACCGGGGTCAAGCACGAGACCGTCGCCGACGTGCTGCGGGTGGCGGACGGCTGCATCGTCGGCTCCTCGCTCAAGGTCGACGGCCACACCTGGAACGCGGTGGACCCCGAGCGGGCGGCGGAGTTCATGCGCCTGGCCCGGGCGGCGCGGAAGGGCTGACGGCGATGGCGACGGACCTGCCGGGCACCGACCCGGCCAAGCAGCGCCTGCGCGGGCTGGTGTCTGAGCTGATGCTGATCCCCGGCCTCAGCGGCCATGAGGGGCGGGTGCGCCGGCATCTCGCCGGGCTGCTCTCCGGCCTCGGTATCGCCTCGCGCTCCGACCGGCTCGGCAACCTGATCGCGACCGTCGAGGGCACGGTCGCGGGGCCGAGCGTGATGCTGTTCGCCCATATGGACCAGCTGGGCCTGATCGTCCGCAAGATCGAGCCCGGCGGGCTGGTGCGGGTGGAGCGGCTGGGCGGGGTGCCGGAGAAGGCGTTGGCCTCGCAGCCGGTGGTGTTCTGCGTCGGCGCCGGCCGGGACGTGCCGGGGGTGATCGCCAACAAGAGCCACCACGCCACCTCGCAGGAGGAGAAGTACCGGGTCCTGCCTTATCCCGAGATCTACATCGACGCCGGCTTCGACAGCGCCGCTGCGGTGCTGGCCGCCGGCATCGACATCGGCACGCCCGTGGTCTACGCGCCGAAGGTGGTCGATCTGGCGGGCGACCGCATCGCCGGCACCGCGGTGGACGACCGGGCCGGCTGCGCCGTGATCGTCGAGGTCGCCCGGGCGCTGCTGGCGGCACAGCGGCGCCCGACCGTGCATCTGGTGTTCTCGGTGCAGGAGGAGTTCAACCTCCGCGGCGCGGTCACGGCGGCGCAGGTGCTGGCGCCGGACATCGCCATCCAGCTCGACATCATCCTCGCCACCGACACGCCGGACATGGCGCAGCGCGGCGACGTCCGCCTCGGCGGCGGCCCGGCGATGAGCCTGTACAGCTTCCATGGCCGCGGCACGCTGAACGGCACCATCCCGCATCCGGCGCTGGTTGCCCTGTTCGGCGAGACCGCCCGCGGCGCGGGCATCGCGCTGCAGAAGAGCGCGCATGTCGGCCTGCTGACCGATTCCTCCTATGTGCAGCTGGTCAATGCCGGCGTGGCCGCGATCGATCTCGGCTACCCGGCCCGCGGCACCCATTCCTCGCTCGAGATCTGCGACCTGTCCGACCTGGCCGGGCTGGCGCGCCTGCTGGCCGCCGGCATCGGCCGCATCGACGAAAGCTTCAGCCTGGACCGCGACCGGTACGAGACATGACCTATTACCTCGGCATCGACATCGGGACCTTCGAATCCAAGGGCGTGCTGGTGGCGGCGGATGGCAGCATCGCCGCCATGGCCGCCAGGCCGCACAAGCTGATCGTGCCGCAGCCGGGCTGGGCCGAGCATCGGCCGAAGGAGGATTGGTGGGACGACGTCACCTTCCTCTGCCGCAAGCTCTTGGCCGACAGCGGCGTGCCGGCCTCCTCGATCCGGGCGGTCGGCACCAGCGCCATCGGCCCGTGCATGCTGCCGGTCGATGCGGCGGGCGAGCCGCTGATGAACGGCGTGCTGTACGGCGTCGACACCCGTGCCCATCAGGAGATCGCGGACCTCACCGCCCAGATCGGCGAGGACGTGCTGCTGGAGCGCTGCGGCAACGCCCTGACCTCGCAGTCGGTCGGCCCCAAGATCCTGTGGCTGAAGCGCAACCGGCCGGAGATCTTCGCCCGCACGGCGAAGATCCTGACCTCGACCTCGTTCCTGGTGCACAAGCTGACCGGGCGCTTTGTCATCGACCACTACACCGCGGCCAACTCCAGCCCGTTCTACCTGGCCGACGAGCTGGCCTGGAGCGATGAACTGGCGCCGGGCATCGTCGATCTCGGCCAGATGCCGGACCTGGCCTGGAGCACCGACATCGTCGGCACTGTCACCCGGCAGGCGGCGGCGGAGACCGGGCTGGCCGAGGGCACGCCGGTGATCGCCGGCACCATCGACGCGGCGGCGGAGGCGATCAGCGTCGGCGTGCTCGACAGCGGCGACATGATGGTGATGTACGGGTCGACCATCTTCACCATCCTGCTCGGCGACACCCGGCTGCGCGACCCGCGGCTGTGGTGGGCGCCCTGGCTGATGCCCGGCCAGCACGCGGCGCTGGCCGGCCTCGCCACCAGCGGCACGCTCAGCCACTGGTTCCGCGACCAGTTCGCGCGCGAGCTCGACCCGGCCTCGGCGATCCCGGCGCTGGTGGCGGAGGCGCAGCAGTCGCCGCCCGGGGCGCGAGGGCTGGTGCTGCTGCCCTATTTCTCCGGCGAGCGCACGCCGATCCACGACCCGCAGGCCAAGGGCGTGCTGTTCGGCCTGAACCTGACCCACACCCGCGGCGACATCTGCCGGGCGGTGTTCGAAGGCATCGCCTGCGGCACCGCCCATATCGTCGAAACCTACCGCGAGGCGGGGCAGGTGCCGCGCGCGGTGTACTCTGTCGGCGGCGGCACCAGGAACCGGGTGTGGTCGCAGGCGACCTCCGACATCTCCGGCCTTCCGCAGATCCTGCGGCAGAAGACCTTCGGCGCCAGCTACGGCGACGCCTTCCTGGCCGCGCTCGCGGTCGGCGACGTCGAACCGGGCGACATCCGGGCGTGGAACCCGACCGCGTCGGAGATCGCGCCCGACCCCGCCCAGGCCGAGCTCTACCGGCGGCAGTTCGGCGTGTTCAAGGATCTGTACCCGGCGACGCGGGACCTGATGCGGCGGCTGGACGGATAGGGGCTCCCGTAGGTTGGGTTCGCGATCCGCGAACCCAACATGTCATCGGCCCCCGCGCGCGCCGGCGGCGAAATGTTCCCCGGCGAACCCAACCTACGTCCGGAGCGACAGCCGCTCGTTACGACCCGGCGTTGGCCTGCTGCTGCGGCAGCGGCTGCACCGGCATGCCGGGGAAGAAGATCTTCTGCAGGTTGCCGGTGATGACGCGGTCGCCCTCGGCCAGACCCTTCTCGACCGAGACCAGGGCGCCGTCCGTCCCCCCCAGCGTCACCAGCCGCTGCTCCGCCCTGTTGTCCTTGCTGACGACATAAACGTAACGGCCGAACTGGCTGGCGGCGACCGCCACCTGCGGCACCATCAGCGCATCCGGCTGCGGCTTCAGATGGACGCGCACGCGGACATACTGGCCGGGCAGCAGGGCGAAGTCGCCGTTGCGGACGGTGGCGCGGGCCAGGATCGTCCCGGTCTGGTTGTCGACCGCGTTGTCCAGGAAGGTCAGCTCGCCCTGGTGCTTCGCCTCGGTCTCGCCCGGCAGCAGCACGTCGACCGCGACCTTGCCCGCGGCCTGCGCGGTCCGGATCTTGGTCAGCTCGGTCTCGCTGGGGTTGAAGGTGACGTAGATCGGGTCGAGCTGCACCAGGGTGTTGACCGGGCTGCCGCCGACGCTGACCAGCGTCCCCGTCGCCGCCTGGTTGCGGCCGAGCCGCCCGGCGAAGGGGGCCCGGATCTCGGTGTAGCCCAGGTTCAGCTCGGCCTGGCGCTGCGCCGCCTGGTCGCTGGCCAGGGTGGCCTGGGCCTGCTTCAGATTGCTCTGGCGCTGGTCGAAGGTGTCCTTGTCCAGCCAGCCGTTCTTGCTCAGCTCGCTGCCGCGGTCGTAGTTCGAGCGCAGATAGTCGATATTGGCCTGGTCGCGCTGCAACTGGGCGTTGGCCTGGTCCAGCGCGGCCTGGAAGTCGCGGGGGTCGATCTTGTACAGCAGGTCGCCCTGCTTGACGTCGCTGCCGTCGGCTGCCGGCTGCGCCTGGATATAGCCGGACACCTTGGCCTGCAGGCTGATGGCGGCGATCGATTCGGTGCGCGCGGAATAGTCGAGATAGACCGGCAGCGACCGCTTCAGCACCGCAGCCACCGGCACCGGCATGGCTTGGGGCGGCCCGCCCGGCGCGGCTTCGGCCTGCGCCGTTTCACCGCCCAGCGCCAACAGGGCCGGGGGGAGGCGGCCGGTCTGGTACAGGCCGGCGACGACGGCGGCAGCCACGACGATCGATCCCAAGACGACGGTACGGACGCGCATGGCGCGATTCTCCACTCTATTCGGCCGGGCCGGCCTTCGGCTCCAGCCGATGGCCGTCGGTGACATGGGGGCTGTCCGTGTCGCCGCGGCGTTCGCGGAAGGACTCGATCACGGCATAGAACACGGGAACGAAGATCAGGGTCAGGACGGTGGCGGCCAGCATGCCGCCGAACACGGTGGTGCCGATCGACTGGCGGCTGGCGGCGCCGGCGCCGGTGGCGAGCATCAGCGGCACCACGCCCAGGATGAAGGCGAAGGCCGTCATCAGGATCGGCCGGAGACGCAGCCGCCCGGCTTCCGCCGCCGCTTCGACGATGCTGTGGCCTTCCTCGCGCAGGCGCTTGGCGAACTCCACGATCAGGATGGCGTTCTTGGCCGCCAGGCCGATCAGCATGACCAGGCCGATCTGCGAGTAGACGTCGATCTGCATCTGCCGGGCCCACAGCGCCGCGAATGCCCCGAACAGGGCCAGCGGCACCGCCAGCAGCACCATGAACGGCATCGACCAGCTTTCGTACTGGGCCGCCAGGATCAGGAACACGAAGACGAGGGCGAGGCCGAACACCAGGGCCGCCACCGATCCCGCCTGCAGCTCCTGGAAGGTGATGCCGGTCCATTCATAGCCGAAGTCACGCGGCAGTGCCGTGGCGGCCGCCCGCTCCATCGCCGCGATCGCCTGGCCCGAGCTGTAGCCGGGGGCCGGGGCGCCGTTGATCTTGGCCGAGTTGTAGTTGTTGTAGTGCGGCACCGTGTCCGGCCCGGCGATCGGCTTCAGGTCGCCCAGCGTGCTCAGCGGCACCATGCCGCCCTCCGAATTGCGGACATACAGGCGCGAGATGTCGGTCGCCGATCCGCGGGCGTCCTTGTCCGCCTGCAGGGTGACGCGGAAGGTGCGGCCGAACAGGTTGAAGTCGTTGACGTAGAGCGACCCCAGATAGATCTGCAGCGTGTTGAACACGTCGGGCAGATTCAGCCCCAGCGTCTTCGCCTTGTTGCGGTCCAGGTCGTAGTTGTACTGCGGGGTCGTGGTGCTGAAGGTGCTGAACATCTGGTGCGGGTCCAGCTCGGGCTGCTTCCGCGCCTCGGCCAGCACCGCCTGGGTCGCCGCGTCCAGGGCGGCGACGCCCTGGCCGGACAGGTCCTCGACCTGGAATTCGAAGCCGCCCGTGGTGCTGATGCCCGGGATCGACGGCGGGTCGAAGGCCAGCGCGAAGGCATCGGGGATCTGCATCAGCTGCGCACCCACCTTCTGGGCCAGGGCCGACGCGCTCTGGTCCGGCCCGCGCTCGGACCACGGCTTCAGGATGGCGAACTGGGCCGCGGAGTTCGACTGGGCGGCGCTGGTCAGGAAGTTCAGGCCGACGATCTCGCCGACCGTCTCGATCCCCGGCGTCGCCTCCAGGATGGCGCGGGTCTTCTTCGCCACCGCCTCGGTGCGCTCCAGCGACGCGCCGTCGGGCAGCTGGATGACGACGAAGAAATAGCCCTGGTCCTCGACCGGCAGGAAGGTCGAGGGCAGTCGCGTCGACACCCAGTAGGTCAGGCCGAGGCCGGCCACGAACAGGATCATGACCAGCCAGCGGATGCGGATCAGGAAGCGCACCAGCGCCGCATAGCCGTGCGACAGCGCGTTGAAGCCGGCGTTGAACCAGCGGAACAGGAAGAAGGGGGTGTGCGCCCGGTGCCGCAGGAACGCGGCGCTCAAGGCCGGGCTCAGCGTCAGCGAGTTGAAGGCCGACAGGCCGACGGAGATGGCGACGGTCAGCGCGAACTGGTTGTAGAGGCGGCCGGACACGCCGGGGATGAAGGCGACCGGGATGAACACCGCCATCAGCACCGCGGTGGTGGCGATGATCGGGCCGGTGACCTCGCTCATCGCCTTGCGCGTCGCCGCCAGGGGCGGCAGCCCGGCCTCGAGCTGGCGTTCGACGTTCTCGACCACCACGATCGCGTCGTCGACCACCAGCCCGATGGCGAGCACCATGCCGAGCAGGCTCAGCATGTTCAGCGAGAAGCCCATGCCGTCCATGATCACCAGGGTCGCGATCAGCGACACCGGGATGGCGATGACGGGGATCAGGGTGGTGCGCCAGTTCTGCAGGAAGACGAAGACCACCAGCACGACCAGCGCCAGCGCCTCGAGCAGCGTCTTCAGCACGTCTTCCATCGCCGCCGACACGAAGCGGGTGGTGTCGTAGCGGATGCCGTATTCGATGCCCTGGGGGAAGCGCTGCTTCAGCTCCTCCATCTTGGCCTGCACGGCCTCCTGCAGCGCCAGCGCGTTCGACCCCGGCTGCTGGAACACCGCCACGACGACCGCGGGCCGGCCGCCGAAATAGCCCGAGGACGAGTATTGCAGGGCCCCCAGCTCGATCCGGGCGACGTCGCGCAGCCGCACCACCGATCCGGTCGCCGGGTCGGCGCGGACGACGATGTCGCCGAACTGGGCCGGGTCGCTCAGTCGTCCGGTGGCGTTGATCTGCAGCTCGAAGGCGGTGCCCGCGGGGGCGGGCGACTGGCCGATCTTGCCGGCCGCCACCTGCACGTTCTGCTCGGCGACGGCGTTCTGCACGTCGACCGCGGTGACGCCCAGATTGGCCAGCTTGTCCGGGTCCAGCCAGATGCGCATGGAATAGCGCCGCTCGCCGAAGATCTGGACGTTGCCGACGCCGGGCAGGCGCTTGATCGGGTCGACGATCTGCAGATAGGCGTAGTTGCTCAGCTCCACCGGGTCGACCGACCCGTCCGGCGACGTCAGGTCGACGATCAGGACGAAGTTCGGATTCTGCTTCTGGATCGTGATGCCGCCCTGGTTGACGATCGCCGGCAGCGACGAGGCCGCCTGCGACACCCGGTTCTGCACGTCGACCGCGGCGATGCTCAGCGGATAGCCGACCTGGAAGGTGACGGTGATGTTCGCGGTGCCGTCGTTCGACGAGGTCGACGACATGTACATCATGCCCTCGACACCGTTGATCTGCTGCTCCAGCGGCGTGGTCACGGTGTCGGCCACCACCTGGGCGCTGGCGCCGGGATAGGTGGCGCTGACCACCACCTGGGGCGGCGTGATGTCGGGGAATTGCGAGACCGGCAGCAGGAAGTACGAGATGCCGCCGGCCAGCACCATGATCACCGCGATCGCCGAGGCGAAGATCGGGCGTTGGATGAAGAAGCCGATCATGGCGTGGTCGACTCCACGGCCCGGCCGAGCAGACGGCACTGCACCGCGCCGCCGTCGCGCGCATCGCAGGAAATTGCCGAGGCCGACCCCCAGGCCATGCTAAACCCCTTGGTTAAGTTAACTTTGTGGTTGATTATCGTTCCGGCTGGCCGTCGTCAAGCGAAGCTTCGGCCCGAACACCCGCCGGCTGGGTCGGATCTTGACCTGATCCTGCTGGGGTGTTACCGGTAAGTAACAGTATTGGTCTAGACCGATCATACCGTCAAGGGCAATTCAGGAGCTATGACGACGATCACACCCTCGGCGCTGGAGGGCCTGTTCGGGCCCAGCTGCGAGCTGCGGCCGCGCGACCGGATTCTCGGCACGGCCCGCGACCTGTTTCACAAGCACGGCTATCGCGGCGTCGGCGTCGATGCCATCGCCGAGGCGGCCGGCACCAACAAGATGACGCTGTACCGGCATTTCGGGTCGAAGGACGACCTGATCGTCGAATGCCTGCAGCGTCTCGCCGGGGAGGCCGACGCCATCTGGGCGCGCTTCGAGGAGAAGCATCCCGGCGACCCGGCGGAGCAGCTGCATGAATGGGTCCGGGCCGGGGCCGAATGTGCGATCGCCGACGCGCGCGGCTGCGACATGGTCAATGCCGCGGTCGAGCTGACCGAGCCCGGCCATCCCGCCCGGCGCGTGATCGAGGACTTCAAGACGGCCCAGCGCGACCGCCTGGTGCGGCTGTGCCGGGCCGCCGGCGCCACACAGGCGGAGCTGCTGGCGGACACGCTGTGGCTGCTGCTGGAGGGCGCCCGGGTGAGCCGGCAGAGCGTCGGCGCCGAGGGGCCCAGCGCCCGCTTCATCCGCATGGCCGAGGCGATCATCGCCGCCTTCCTGCCGCGCGAGACCGCGGCGCCCTGATCTTCGGCTACACCGCGCCGAGCCGCAGCAGGATGCGGGCCAGGGCGTCGAAATGCTCGGTCGGGACGGCCTCGCCGATCTTGCCGTCGGCGTGCAGCTGCCGCGCCAGCAGGGGGGCCGTCTCCACCGGCACGTTGGCCATGCCGCCCTTGAACGACTTGCTGACCAGCGTCGGCACCGCCGTCTCGCCGGCGACGAAGCGGATGCCGACGGTGACCTCGCCGTCGGTGACGAACAGCGTCGGCGCGGAGGACCGGCCCTCGCCGCGGGCCAGGCCGCGATGCAGCTGCCGCCGGGTGCTGCGGATGTGCGGGTCGCCCTCCTGCTCCTTGCGCTCGCGTTTCATCTCGCTGCGGGTCATCCGCTGGTCGCGCTGGAACAGCCAGCGCTGCAGCACCATGTCGATCAGGGCGAAGACCAGCAGCACCGCGATGATGCCGATCAGCACCGGCTTCAGCGTCGCCACCAGCACCAGGCCGATGCAGTCGCGGCCGCATTGCGGCGTCACCAGCACCGCGCGCAGGGCGCCGAGGGCGAGCAGCCCGATCACCCCGATCAGGGTGCAGGCCTTGACCACCGCCTTCACGAATTCGAGCAGGTTGCGCAGGCTGAACAGCCGCTGGAAGCCGGCGACCGGGTTGATCTTGTCGCCGCGCGGCACCAGCGGGTCGAGCGAGAAGGGGATGCCGCGCAGGAAGCCGACATTGGCGACGACGCTGGCGACGATGATGACCGCCACCAGCGGGGCGACGATCCGGGCCGCCAGCGCCAGCAGGGTCGGGATGATCGTGTAGCTCTGGTCGAACGGCTTGGCGGTCAGGGCGATCGGTTCGGTCAGGATGGCGCGGAACGCCTCCATGATCGCCGGGCCCTCGACCCCGAGATAGAGGAGGCCGGCGACCAGCGCGACCACCGTGACCAGGTCGCGGCTGTGCGCCACCTGGCCCTTGCGCCGGGCGTCCGCCAGCTTCTTGGCGCTGGCCGGGAGGCTCTTGTCTTCGCTGGTCTGCTGGCTCATGGCAGCACCATCCGGGCGAGGTCGAGCACGCCGCGCATCGAGCCCAGGCTGTCGTTGAAATACGGCACCAGGAAGATGGCGTAGATCGGCAGCACCAGCACCAGCGCCGCCGACTTCACCGACAGCGACAGGTCGAAGACGTTGAGCTGCGGCGCCATGCGGCCGATCACGGCCAGCGCGATGTCGGCCAGCAGCATCACGATCACCAGCGGCACGGCCAGCAGCAGGCCGAGCCGGACCACGTGGTCGAGCAGGCCCAGCAGCAGCGTCGGCGTCTCGCCGGTGAAGGGCGGCAGCAGCTCGGTGACCGGCCACAGGGCGTAGCTGGTGTAGAGGGCCTCGGCCATCACGCCGAAGCCGTTGCCGGCGAAGAACAGGGCCAGCAGCACCAGGACGAACAGGGTCCCGACCGGCGAGGCCTGGCCCGAGGCGTTGGGGTCGAGCAGATAGGCGCCGTTGACGCCGCGCTGCATGTCGATCAGCTCTCCCGCCGCCTCGGCCGCCCAGAAGGGCAGGCCGAACAGCAGGCCCAGCAGGATGCCGATCACCGCCTCCTTGGCCGTCAGCATCAGCACCTGGGCGGGCTGCAGCGGCGTCAGCACCGCCAGCTCGGACGTCACCTGCGACACCATCGGCAGGGCGATGGCGATGACCACCGCGTTGCGCAGGAGGCCGGTGAGGCCGAGCCAGGAGAAGATCGGCAGCACCGCGGCCAGCCCGACGGCGCGGGCGATGGCGACCGAGATGGCGGTGAAGTAGGGCCCGACCAGCTCTGCCAGAAGCCGGAACGATTCGATCATCAGCGCTGCCCGGGTTCCGCCGGCACCGTGCCCCGGGTGATCGCCGGGAAATCGGCGAAGATCCGGTCGGTGTAGCGCACCAGCGGGCTGGCCAGCATCGGGCCCAGCAGCACCAGGGCCAGCACGACGGCGATCACCTTGATCGCCATCGGCAGGGTCTGGTCCTGGATCTGCGTCACCGCCTGCAGCAGGCCGACGAGGAGGCCGACCGCGGCGGCGATGGCGAGCGCCGGCAAGGACAGCAGCAGGGTGAGGGTCAGCGCCTCCTGCAGCAGATGTGCGATCACCGCCTGGTTCATGGGCGCATCGCCTCCGGCATGGCGGCTCCCACCCTGTTGTCATGCCCGGGCTCGACCCGGGCATCCAGAGGATGTCGAGACCTTCTGGATTGCCGGGTCAAGCCCACGGCTGTCCGGTTAAGCTTTTCGGGTTGCAGATCTAGGCGAAGAACTAAACTTTTATTGTCATTGCCGGGCTTGACCCGGCAATCCAGGGGCCACCGAGAGCTGCTTTGAAAGCCCTGGATCCTCGGGTCAAGCCCGAGGATGACAATAAAATAGAATAATAACCTAAGATAAACACGCTTCGGTTGCGATTTTTCCTCAACCGGACAGCCGTGGGTCAAGCCCGGCAATGACAGGAAAGGAGGAAGCCCGGGCTCCATCGCCGCCTCAGCTGCTGTAGCTCAGGATCAGGCCGTGCAGCAGGCGCGACCAGCCGTCGACCATGACGAACAGGAACAGCTTGAACGGCACCGAGATGGCCAGCGGCGACACCATCATCATGCCCATCGCCATCAGGATCGCCGAGACGATCAGGTCGATGACGATGAAGGGCAGGTACAGCAGGAAGCCGATCTCGAAGGCCCGGGTCAGCTCGGAGATGACGAAGGACGGGATCAGGATGACCATGTCGTTCGGTGTCGCCGCGGCGCTCGCCTCCTGCGGCCACACCCGGGCGGTGGCGGACAGCAGGAAGTCGCGCTCCGCCGGGTCGGTGAAGCGCATCAGATAGGCCCGCACCGGCTCGATCGCCGACTGCATCACCGCCTGCCAGTCCTGGATGCTGCGCAGCCTGAGCGCCGGGTCGCTGACCCGGGCGTAGACCTCGGCGATCACCGGCCCGGTGATGTAGATCGTCAGCATCAGGGCGATGCCGTACAGCACCATGTTCGGCGGCGTCTGCTGGATGCCGAGCGCGTTGCGCAGCAGCAGCATGACCACCGAGATCTTCAGGAAGGCGGTGAGGGTGACGACCAGGAACGGCACCAGCCCGACCAGCGTGACGATGCCGAGAAGCGGCAGGACGTCGGGCTGCGCTTCATTCATCGCCGAACAGCCGCACCACCCGAATGCCCAGCTCGTCCTCGATCCGCACGATCTCGCCGCGGCCGATGCGCCGCCCGTTGGCGACGATGTCGACCGCCTCGCCCGGGTCGCGGCCGAGCGGGATGACCGCGCCGGGGGCCAGGCCCTGCACCGCGGCCAGCGGCAGCTCGCTGCGCCCCAATTCGAACACCAGCGTCACCGGGAGCTCGCCCAGCCGCTCCGCCGGCGGCGTCGCGGCGCCGCTGTCGGGATCCGCCATCCATCCTCCTCCATCCTGCAGGGCCAGGGGCCGCCGCGGCCCCGCGACCGTGAGCGTGCCGCGGTCGTGCCTCGCCGCATGCGACCAGCCTTCGCCATAGACCACCAGCGCCTCGCCGGGCGGGCAGGCGACATCCGGAAAGACGACGTCGCCGGGGGCGAGGTCCCCGAGCTCGGCCAGGCTCAGGCGCACCGCGCCGATGCGGACGGCCAGCGGCACCGGCAGGCCGGCGCAGGGCGCGGGCAGGGCCGGCGCGGCGTCGATCACGCGGCGCAGGGCCGGCCGGGCGGCGTCGTCGGCGGCGAGATGCAGCGCCGTCTCGGCGAAGGCGTGGCGGATGGTGATGGTGCAGCGGAAGGCGGGCGCGACGGCCGCCGCCGCCGGTCCGACGCTCTCGATCGCGATCGGCTCTCCGGCTGCCGCTTCCAGCACCGGCAGCACGTCGGATGCCGCGGCTTCCAGCAGCAGCGCCGCCAGCTCCGGCTCCAGCTCGGCGGCCGGCAGCCCGGCGATGTCCGCCAGCGCCTGCTCGACCAGCAGCGCCGGCACCAGCAGCGTCAGGCGTCCGGAGCCGATGCGCAGGGTGATCGCGGTGCCGCCGGCGCTGGCCGGGGTGGGGGACGGGGCGAGCACCGGGGTGATCGCGAGCGGCGCCTCGATCTCCAGCCCGCCGATCCGGACCGGCATGGGCGTGCAGCGCCGGGCGACGGCATTGGCGTCGACGGCCTGCCCGCGGGTCAGCCGCGGCGGGTCGTAGGGGCGGGCGGCGGGACCGGAGGCCAGCGGATCCGCCGCCAGGATCCACGCCGGCGGCGCGGCGGCGGTCACGGTCGGCCTCCGGATGGAATCAGGCTGGCCTCGTCCTCGGCGGCGACGTCGTCGCGGATCTCGGCGGCCTTGCGCCGGGCGACGCCGCGGCGCTCGGCCAGACGGTCCAGCCGGTCGGCGTCCCGCCCCCGCTGCCGCCAGGCCTCGCGCGCCGCATCGGTGTCCGCCTCGGCCCGGCTGGTCTCGGCCCGGCGATCCCGCACGGCGGCGTCCTGGCGCCGGGATCCGGCGGCGAGCTCCGACACCCGGTCGCCCAGCCGCTCCAGCGCGTCGACCACGGCCGGCCTCTCCAGCGCCGCGGCGTAGAGCCGGCTCTCCTGCGCCGCGCGGTGATCCTCATAGGCGGCGCGGTCGGCCTCGGCCTGCTGCTGCCGCGCCTCGGCGGCGGTCAGGGCGGTGCGTTCGCGGCCCAGGCTCTCGGCCGCCAGCTTCTCCCGGTCGCGCCGCAGGCGGCGCAGCTTGTCGAGGGCGTCGGGCTTCATCGGCTCAGCCGCTCCAGCTGCTCGCGGGTCTGGGCGAAGGGCGTCGCCTCCTCGAAATCCTGCTGCAGGAAGCGCCGGATGTCGCCGATCTTGGCCACCGCCTCGTCGGCCAGGGCGTCGGCGCCGGCCCGGTACTCGCCGACCTGCAGCAGCAGCTCGATATCGGCATGCTTGGCCATCAGCCGGCGCAGCTGCACCGCGGCGCGGCGATGGCCGGCGTCGATCACCGCCTCCATCACCCGGCTGCGGCTGGCCAGCACGTCGATCGCCGGGAAATGGCCGGCGCTGGCCAGGGCCTGGGACAGCACGACGTGCCCGTCCAGCAGGCCGCGGGTCTCGTCGGCGATCGGGTCGGTCTCGGCGTCACCCTCGACCAGCACGGTGTAGAAGCCGGTGATCGAGCCCGTTGCCGCCGGCCCGGCGCGTTCCAGGAGGCGCGGCAGCATGGCGAAGAAGGAGGGCGGGAAGCCGCGCCGGGTCGGCGGCTCGCCGGCGGCCAGGCCGATCTCGCGCACGGCGCGGGCGAAGCGGGTGATGCTGTCCATCAAGAGGGCGACGCGCATCCCCCGGTCGCGGAAATACTCGGCGATGGCGGTGGCGACGAAGGCCGCTTTCACGCGCTCGATCGCGGGCCGGTCGGAGGTGGCGGTGACGATCACCGCCCGGCGCAGCGCCTCGGGTCCCAGATGGCGGTCGATGAACTCGCGCACCTCGCGGCCGCGCTCGCCGATCAGGCCGATGACGATGGCGTCGGCCTCGGCGCCCTTGACGATCTGGGCCAGCAGCGAGGACTTGCCGGTGCCGGGCGACCCGTAGATGCCGATGCGCTGGCCCTCGCCGCAGGTCAAGAGGCCGTCGATGGCGCGGATGCCGAGCGGCATCGGCCGGCTGATCAGCGGCCGCAGCAGCGCCGGCGGCGCCTCGGCGTGCAGCGGATAGGTGCTGTCGGTGTCGAGCGGCCCGCGCTCGGCGGTGTCCAGCGGCCGGCCCAGGCTGTCCAGCACCCGGCCCAGCAGGGCCGGGCCGACGCCGAGCCGCAGGGCGCGGCCGGTCGGGATCGCCTCGGTCCGGGTCGACAGGCCCTGCAGGCTGCCGATCGGGGTCAGCACCGCGGCGCCGTCGACCAGCCCGACCACCTCGGCCAGGATGCTGTGCCCGGTCTGCGGGTCGCGCAGCTCGCAGATCTCGCCCAGGCGCGCGTCGTTGATCTCGGCATGGACGGTGACGCCGATCGCCTTCACCACCCGGCCCTTGACAGGGCGCGGGTCGGCCTCCTCCAGCCGCCGGCGCAGCGCCTGCAGCGGGTCGCGCAGCAATTGCAGGCCGGGCACCGGCCGGGGCAGGGCGTCCGGGCTCATGCCGCCGTCTCGCCCGGACCGGCGCGGCGCAGCGCGTCGCGCAGGGCGCGCAGCTGGGCCTCGATGCCCAGCTCGACATGGCCGTACTTCGTCACCAACACGCAGGTGTCGGCGGCCAGGCCGGGGTCGGATTCGACCGTCACCCGGCGGCCGATATCGGCCAGCGCCGGGTCGGCCAGCCGGCCGCGCAGCGCCTCGACCATGTCCGGCGCCACCCGCAGCGTCGCCGCGTGGTCCAGCCGGGCCTGGCGCAGCGCGTGGTCGACCGCCTGCAGCAGCAGGTCGCGCCGGTCGAAGCGGCCCAGGATGCGCTCGATCGTCTCCTGCACCAGGTCGGCCAGGGTCTGGTCCAGCCCGGCGAGATAGCGGTCGATCTGCAGCCCGGTCGCGGCCACCAGCGCCGCGGCCTCCTCGCGGGCGGCGGCCAGCCCCTCGGCACGGCCGCGCTCGCGCTCGGCGGCGAAGGCGGCGTCGGCCTCGGCCCGCAGCCGCCCGGCATGGGCCTCGGCCTCGGCCAGGTGGCGCCGCGCATCCCGCCACTGGCCGAGCGCCTCGGCCTTCAGGACCGGGCCGCCGCGGCGGAAGGCCGGGCGCAGGGGCTCAGCCATGGGGCGCCACCGCCCGGGCCGCGGCCGCGAACAGGGCGGCGGCGCGGGGGAACTCGGCCGGCGGCGACCCGCTTTCCGGCCACCGCTCCGGCGCCAGCCGCAGGCGCAGCCGCTCGCCCACGGCCGGGCCTGCCTCGCCGCACCAGGCCGCGAGGCACAGCAGGCCGGCCCGGTCGATCGCCTCCTCGACCGGCTTCGACTCCAGCCCGGCCAGCACCGGGGCGGGGCCCTTGTGGCCGAGGCCGAAGCCGTAGGCGTCGGCGCCGATCAGGCCGGTGACGCGGCGGATCTCGGCGCCGAGGACGATGGTGCGCAGCCGCGGCGCCAGGGCCGCGGCGCCGGCATGCCTGATCGCACGGTCCAGATCGGCCGGGGCCAAGGCGGCGATGCGGGCGACATCGCCCTGCCAGGCCGCGGCGTCGCAGGGTGCGAGGCCCAGGCGGCGACGCAGCAGCGCCGACAGGCGCGGCTGGATCCGGCGGGTGTCGAGCAGCCGCCGGGCCGCCGCTTCCGTCAAGCCCGGAAAGGCGCGGCCCAGCTGCGCCGGATGGGCGTACAGCGCCACCGCCCGGTCGAAGCGCCGGAGGGCCAGCCTCTCCTCGGCCGTGCCGTTCATTCGGCCGCCGCCGGGGCGGCGCCGTTGCGGCGGCGCCAGATCCGCCAGCCCACGGTGCCGGCAGCGGCGACCGCGGCGGCGGCGACCAGGGCCAGCAGCCCCTGCAGCCAGGGCGCGCTGGAACGGTGCACCCAGAAGCCGGCGACATTGGTCAGCGGATCGGTGATCGGCGGCGTCGCCGCCTCCGGGGCGGTCGGCAGGAACACGACCGAGACATTCTCGTACAGCAGGCCCTTGATGCCGTTCGCCACCAGCATCTTGATCTCGGGCGTCAGCCTCGACAGGTCGACATCGGCGCGATGGCGGATCACCACCGAGGCGGAGGAGGGGGTGGCGGCCGCCTTCAGCCCCTCGCTGTCCGGCAGCACCACGTGGACACGGGCGGAATAGACCCCGTCGATCTCCGAGATCGTGCTCGACAGCTCCTGGCTCAGCGCATAGATCAGCCGCGCCTGCTCCTCCACCGGCGAGGAGACCAGCCCCTCGCCCTTGAACAGGTCCGGGATCTTGGCATAGCGCTCGCGCGGATAGCCGTTGCGGCGCAGCACGTCGACCGCGTCGGCGAAGCGATCCTCCTCGACCGAGACGACGAGCCCGCGGTCCTTGGTGATCTCACGCTCGGCCGGGATGCCCTGGTGCAGCAGGATCGCGACCATCTCGTTGGCCTCGCGCTCCTCGAGGTTGCTGTAGAGCTCGACCTTGCAGGCGGCGAGCAGCAGCAAGGCGGCGAACGCGAGCGACTTGACCCACGGGTTGAGCAATTCCGGTCGACCTTTCTGAGATCCTGTCGGGCACCCGCAGGGACGGCAGCCGCGGCTATCCGCGCAGCAGGGTTTCCGGAACGTTGCCCAGCTGCTTGGAGGCGGTGGTGACGAGCGTGGTGCGGAGCACGCCGTTGTTGAACTCGATCGACGCCTGCCGCAGCTCGCGCATCTGCCCCCGGTAATCGACCTGGGGGGCCGCCTGCTGCGTCGGCTGCGCCGCGGCGGGCCCCGGCTGCAGCCCCGGCTTGCTCGCGCCCGGGACCGTCGCCGACGCCTGCGTTGCCACGGCGGGCGGCGGATCGTCCAGCCTGGGGCCGAGCGCCGTGGTGTCCTTGTGGAACTGCTGCAGCGAGTTGAGCAGCTGGTCGCCCATCGCCGCCGGGTTCGCCAGCAGCCTGGCCTTCAGGCTCGGCGCGTAGTCGGCGACCGATTTGTGCGCCGGCTGCAGCGGCAGGGCGTAGTCGAAGACGTTGGCGGCCTTCTGATCCAGCGGCAGGGCGACGGGCGTCACCGCGACCTTGGGTTCGATCAGCGCCGGCGCCTGGAGAACGGGGGGCGAGATGACAACCATGGGATCAGCCTCGGCTCATGGAACGGGTCTGCTCGGTCGGGAGGCGTCGCGGCGGGGTCATGATCCGGGCTTCCCGGTGCGGCCGCGCACGATCGTGGTCTGGAACTGATAGGCCTGCTGCAGCGCCTGCATGGTCTCCTTGACCAGGGCGACGTAGCGGGGCGGCCCCGACACCAGCGCGACATTGGCGCTGGCCAAAGGCCGCGGCGGGAAGCGGGGGTCGTCGAGCTGCAGGCTGGCCAGCGACGCCTGCAGCTCCTCGAACCGGATCGCGCCGAGCGGCAGCATCTCCGACACCGCCTCCTCGACCGTGGTCACGTACAGCACCTGGCCGTCATAGTACCATTGCAGGCCGAAGCTGGCGGCGAGCTGGTCGAGCAGCTTCTGCGGCGTCAGCTCCGGCAGCCGGCCGCGCACCCGGCCCGACACCTTGTCGCTGACCTTGACCGGCACGTCGAGGTTGCTGCCGAAGGCGGCCAGCACGTCGCGCACATCCTGGTCCAGGACGACATAGGGGTAGGGCTTGTCCGGCCAGGGCAGGGCGCGGCGGTTCTGCGCCGCGGCGAGATCGGGCGGGACGGGCGTCGCGGCGACGGTCGGGGCGGGCGCGGCAGGCGCCGTCACGACGGCCGGGGGCGCGGGCTGCTGCGCCGCCGCCGATCCGGCCGGCAGGGGGATCAGGGCTGCGAGCGCGAGCACGACGGTGCATCGCCGAGTCTTGTCGGACAATACTCCTGTCAGCCCTCTCGTCCTGATCGCCATCCCCACCCGCATCAAGACTTCCCGCCGATATGTCCGAGATCGTCGACCCGCCTGCGGTCTTTATAACTCTGCATAGCCGGAGGTGCAAAAGCCAATCCAAACACCTGGCCCGCTTGAAACGTGCCGCGGACCGTGCAGATCTCGGGCAGACCTAAACGCTTAGACTGCCAGCAAGGTTCCCCGCTTTTTGTTAAAGTTTTGTTGAACAGGCAAAGGGTTGAAATCTGAATGCACTGAGACATTGAAGTGCTTGACCTTACGGCGGTTTGCCGCATAGTCGGATAGTAGTTTCAAGTGGTGGGCAGGCCTTGGCATCGAACCGTCCATCCGGGTCGTGTTGGCCAAGGGGATAGGCTAGGATTGTTTGGCCCGGACGCCGGAAGGGTTCGGCGAATCGGTGTGCCAAGTCAGAACTTCGGGCCTGCACTGATCGTGTTCGGCTTTGTACAACCTGAGAATTGCACAAGGAGGAGTATGTCATGGCATCGACTTCCGGTAGCGATCCGGCGGCTGAGCTGAGGCAGGCCAACGCCGAGATCCGCGCGCAGAACATCAAGGACTCGATCGAATCCGCCCAGGATCTTCAGAAGTCGCAGAAGATCGACAAGTGGTCCCAGGCGCTCATGGAAGCGGCCCGCAAGGGCTGAGCCCGGACCTCGTTCCGGTTCCTTGAGATTCATCGCTGTCAGTATGGCGAGCGCGGCCGGCCTCGGCCGCGCTCGCTTTCGCCAATGATCAGAGCGCCTCGTGGGGTGGGCCATGCTCTCGAAATTCAAGGCGTTGATCTCTGACAGTCCTCTCCAGGGGCCGATCCAGCGGCTCTTCCCGCAATCCCCCTCGGTCACCCTCTTCGTGCTGGCGGGACCGAACGCCGGCACCGTCCAGAAGCTGGCCCCGGCCGCCTACCGGGTCGGCAGCGGTCTCGAATCCGACATCGTGCTCGCCGACGAGGCGCTGGCCCCGGTCCACGCCCTGATCGACATCGACCGCCATCGCGTGCGGATCGAACCCCTGGCCGGCACCATGACCGTGCCGGGACGGGCCGGGCTGCTGGAGCCCGGCGGCGCCGTGACCCTGCCGCTCCCGGCCGAGCTGACGCTGGGATCCTCGCGCATCGTGCTGCGCAGCCCGGTGGAGGCGACCGTCGGCGGATCACGCCTGCGCGCCGTCACCGTGACCGCCGCGCTGCTGGTGATCCTGGGCGGCCTGTCCGGCATCGCGCTGTCCTCCGGCGGGTCCGGCGGCTCGGAGGGGCAGGCCGGCGACCAGGCGGCAGCGCCCGAGGCCGGGAAGCCGGCGGTGCAGACCGCCGCGCTGGCGCCGGTGGTGCCGCGGCAGCAGACCCCGCAGGAGGCGCTGCAGGCGCGGATCGACGCGGCCGGCCTCGGCGGCATCGCCCTGGATGCGAAGGGCAGCCGCATCGTCGCCTCCGGCCGGCTGTCGCCGGCCGAGATGGCGCAGTGGCGCGAAACCCAGGCCTGGTTCGACCGGACCTTCGCCTCCTCCGCCCTGCTGGCGTCGGAGGTGACGACCGGGGCCGGCAGCGGCGCCCCCGAGCTGGTGATCCAGGCGGTGTGGACGGGCGACAACCCCTATCTGATCACCCACACCGGCTCGAAATACTTCGAGGGCGCGGATCTCGGCGGCGGCTGGTCGGTCGACACGATCCGGGCCGACGCCGTCACCCTGCGCAGCCGGGCTGGGCAGAGCTTCGTGATGGTCCTGACCGACCCCGCCAAGCCGTAGCCGGATGCCGGGGAGGGGGGAATCGAGATGACGACGATCCAGCCACGCACCGAGCCGCTCGACGGCGTCCGGCCCGGCCCGCAGCCCGACAATGCCGCCGGGCGCCCGATCGGCCCTGTCGGCGCGCCGGCGCCGCGCCGGGCCGGGGCCGCGCGCGGCCGGCGCGACCGCGCCTCGCGGCTGCGCGAGGAGGTGCTGGACTACATCCGCCCCGTCACGGCCGGGTCGATCCACGCCACGCCCGGCGACCAGGCCGAGACCCTGGCCGATATCCTGGACCTGCTGCAGGCGGAGGCGCCGGACGACCGGCTGGCCCGATGGGGCAGCGCCGTGCTGCTGCAGGAGCTGCGCAAGCACGACCTGCTGCGCGCCCGGCTGAACGACCTGATCGGCGGATGACGCGGATGACGCCAGCCCAGCGCGACACGCTGCACCGCCTCGTCTTCGACTATCTGCGCCACGGCCAGAACCGGCGGGCGCTGGCGCTCGCGATGCTGCTGGCCTCGCGCGACGACGAGGCCGATCCGGCGGCGCTGCGCGCCCTCGCCGTCGCCCTCCTCGCGGTCGGCCGGCCGGACCAGGCGATCGATGTCCTCGACCGGCTCGACCGGGCGGAGCCGCCGGCCGCGGCGCGTCATCTGCTGCGCAGCCGGGCGCTGCACCAGCTCGGCGAGATCGAGGCGGCGCGGCGCGCCTTCCGCGACTATCTCGACGCCCCCGACCGGCGGGTGGCGGCATGACCGCGCGGGGACGCTGGCAATCGGCCCTGACCGCCGCCGCGGGCCGGCAGGACCTGATGATCGTGGCCCTTCTGGTCGCGACCATCCTCTTGATGATCCTGCCGCTGCCGACGCTGCTGGTCGACGTGCTGATCGCCTGCAACATGACCTTCGCGGTCCTGCTGCTGATGGTGGCGGTCTATCTGCGCAGCCCGCTGGAGCTGTCGGTGCTGCCCTCGGTGATCCTGATCGCCACGGTGTTCCGCCTGGCGCTGTCGATCGGCGTCACCCGCCTGATCCTGATGGATGCCGACGCCGGGGCGATCATCCAGACCTTCGGCGAGTTCGTCATCGGCGGCAGCCTGGCGATCGGCCTGGTGATCTTCCTGATCATCACCGTGGTCCAGTTCGTGGTGGTGGTGAAGGGCGCCGAGCGCGTCGCCGAGGTCGCGGCCCGCTTCACCCTCGACGCCCTGCCCGGCAAGCAGATGAGCATCGACGGCGAGTTGCGCGCCGGCGACATCGACCTGGCCGAGGCGACGCGCCGGCGGCAGACGCTGGAGAAGGAGAGCCAGCTCTACGGCGCCATGGACGGCGCCATGAAGTTCGTGAAGGGCGACGCCATCGCCGGCCTGATCATCGTCGCGGTCAACCTGATCGGCGGCCTTGCCGTGGGCATGCTGCAGCACGGCATGTCGCTGGCCCAGGCGATGCACGTCTATTCGCTGCTGACCATCGGCGACGGGCTGGTGTCGCAGATCCCGGCCCTGTTCGTCGCCATCACCTCCGGCACCATCGTCACCCGCGTCACCACGTCGGACAGCCAGAATCTCGGCGCCGACATCGCCCGACAGATCGGCTCCAATTCCACGGCACTGCTGATGGCGGCCGGCGTGGTCCTGCTGCTCGGCTTCATCCCGGGCTTCCCGACCCTGATCTTCCTCGCCATCGCCGCGGCCATGGCCGGCGTCGTGCTGCTGCGCCGGCGCCGCGCGCGGCGCGAGGCCGGGGCCGTGGAGGAGGAGATCCCCGACGTGGCGGCGGACGAGACGGTGACGCTGCATTTCGGTCCGGACCTGATGGCCGGGCTGGGCCGCGGCACGGCCGAGCGGCTGGCGCGGGACGCGGCGGAGGAGCTGGAGCAGCGGCTGGGCGTGCCGTTCCCGGTCGGTCGCGTGGGGCCGGGCGGGACGCTGCCGCCGGACGGCTTCCGGATCGACATCGACGGGGTGCCGGTCGAGGCCGGAACGGCGCGGCCGGGCCGGATCCTGCTGCGTGACGACCCGATGCATCTCGACCTCCTGGGCCTCGCCGCCGACACCGGCGAGGGGCCCGGCGGCGCGGTCCAGCACTGGGTCGACGCCGGTCACGAGCCGGCGCTGGCCGAGGCCGGCATCGGCCATGCGACGGCGGAGGAGATCGTGGCCGAGGCGCTGACCCGGGCGCTGCGCCGCTACGCCCCGCATTTCCTCGGCATCCAGGAGACCCAGGCCTTCCTCAAGGGCATCGAGGCGACGCGCGGCGACTTGGTGCGCGAGGCGCAGCGCCACCTGTCGGTCAACCAGGTCGCCGATGTGTTCCGCCGGCTGCTGGAGGAAGGCATCTCGCTGCGCAACCACCGGCTGGTGCTGGAGACGCTGGCCGAGTGGGGACAGAAGGAGCAGGACGTGATCCTGCTGACCGAGTATGTCCGCGGCGGGCTGAAGCGGCAGATCTGCCATGCCCATGCCGACGAGCGGAAGGTCATCCACGCGCTGATCCTCGACCGCGGCGCCGAGGAGGTGCTGCGCCAGTCGATCCGGCAGACCACGGTCGGCGCCTATCTCGCTTTGCCCGAGGGCCAGGCCGAGGAGCTGGTCGACACCATCCGCGGCCATCTCGGCCGGGTCGTGGTCGGCGGCCGGCCGCCGGTGATCCTGACCGCGCTCGACACCCGCCGCTTCCTGCGACAGACCCTGGCCCGCAACCAGGTCGAGGCGATGGTGCTGTCCTATGCCGAGATCGCGCCGGACTACACGGTGCAGCCGGTGGCGGTGGTCCGGCTGGCCGGCCGTCGGGCCCGCCAGGATGCCGGGGCCGGGGTCGACCGGGCCGCCGCGGAGTGAGGGGGAAGATGGACCGATCGCGATCCCTGGCCCGGTTGCGCCGCGCACTCGCCGCCACGGTCGTCCTGGCCGCGGCCATCGGCATCCCGTCCGCACGGGCCCAGGCCGAGCCTCCCGGCATGACGGTGCAGCCGCTGCCGCCGCAGGCCCAGATGCAGCAGGCGCCGGCCGCGCCCGGCACGACGGTCACCCCGACCGAGGACGTCACCGCCATGCGGGCGCCCGCCACGGCGCCCAAGATCGTCACCCTGCCGCCGGGCGCGCCGGCGGAGCCGCCGCCCCAGGCGACGCCGGCGATGCAGCCGCCGCCCTCGTCGCAGCCGGGCCAGCCGACCATGCAGGTGTCGCCGGCGCCGCCGCGGCAGCCGGCCCAGCCGGCGCTGACGCCCAGCCGCTCGCTGATCGAGATGAAGGTGGGGCAGGGCAACCTGCTGACCTTCGCCCTGCCGGTGCAGACGGTGCTGGTGGCCAATCCCAACGTGCTCGACGTCGAGATGGTGTCCGCCCGCTCGGCCTATATCTACGGCGTGTCCTCCGGCACGACGAACCTGTTCGCGCTCAGCAGCGCCGACCAGGTGGTGGCGGCGGCGAATGTCCGGGTCAGCCAGGACGCGGCGGCGGCGCAGCGCGAGATGATGCAGGTGGCCCCCGCCGCCGGCGGCCAGATGGGCTACATCCAGGACCGGCCGGTGACCACCGGGACGGTGGCCGATCTCGGCAGCGCCATGAAGCTCGACGCCCTGGCCCAGCAGCTCGGCACCAATTCCGGCGGGGCGATGAACCTGAACACGCTGCAGGGGTCGCAGCAGGTCGGCATCCGCGTCCGCTTCGCCGAGGTCCAGCGCAACGCGGTGGAGAATCTCGGCGTCAACTGGCAGGCGATGTTCGACATCGGCAAGTTCAACATCGGCCTGGTCAGCGGCGGCTTTGCCGGCGTCGGCGCGGCCGGCACCGCCACCGCCGGCTATCACAGCGGCGGCAACAACGTCGACGCGGTGATCGACGCGCTGCAGCGGGAAGGGCTGGTCAGCATCCTGGCCGAGCCGACCCTGACCGCGGTCAGCGGCGAGACCGCCAACTTTCTGGCGGGCGGCGAGTTCCCGATCCCGGTGCCGCAGGGCAACGAGACGGTGACCGTCGAGTACAAGCAGTTCGGCGTATCGCTGTCCTTCGTCCCGACCGTGCTGCCGGGCGACCGCATCGCCATGCGGGTGAAGCCGGAGGTCAGCGAGCTCAGCGACGATGCCCGGGTGGAGAATGGCAGCTTCTCGATCCCGTCCCTGATCGTGCGCCGGGCCGAGACCACGGTCGAGCTGGCCTCCGGCCAGACCTTCGCCCTGGCCGGCATGTTCCAGCGCAACATGTCGAACGCGGCCGACAAGATCCCGGTCCTCGGCGACGTGCCCATCCTCGGCAAGCTGTTCCAGTCGAGCCGGTACAAGCGCAACGAGACCGAGCTGGTGATCCTGATCACCCCGTATCTGATGAAGCCGGCGGAGTCGCCGAAGGCGGTGGCGGTGCCGGCGCAGCGCACCGAGCCCACCGTGCGGCGGGTGCGCCAGTCCCCTTCCATGACCGGCGGCAGCGCCGGCTTCGTGCTCGAATAGGACGTGCCATGAGGTTCCCGATCCGACCGCATCATCTCGCGGCCCTGGCCCTGGCCGGCGTCCTGGCCGCCTGCGAACACAAAATCCCGGACTGGCCCGAGGACGGCTACACCACCCTGTCGACGCCGGTGGCGCATCCGGTCATGTTCGCGCCCCAGGCGTCGAGCCTGAGCGCGACCGAGCGCACCCGGCTGGTCGAGTTCGTCCGCGGCGCCGGGCTGGCCCCCGGATCCTCCGTCACGGTCGCCGCCGGTGGTCCGCAGGCGGCGGCCCGGCAGGAGGCGGTCGCGGCGGTGCTGCGCGGCGCCGGCCGCTACAGCATCTCCCTGGTCGACGATCCGTCCGCCTCCGACACGGTGCAGGTGGCGGCGGCCGGGCAGCAGGTGCTGTGGCCGAAGCGCTGCATGAACCCGGACGGCTCGCTGCCGGAAGACCTGCCGCTCGGCTGCGCCAGCGACCTCAACCTGGCGCAGCAGGTCGAGCGCAAGAGCGACCTGTTCCGCGGCCGCCAGATGGGGCCTGCCTTCGCCAACCCCTCGGTCCGTGCGGCCGAGCGCTACCTGCAGCTCGACGGCGACGACAGGACCGCCGCCGGGTCCGATGTCCACGGCGACCGCAGCCAGGCGGGCATGGTCCTGCCGCCGTCGACCGGGACCGGCCCCGACGCGACGACCAGCATCTCCGGCGGCACCACCCCTTAAGCCGATACGGCTGGGGGCTCAGAGAGCGTTTCCAACGGTCTTTCAGCCGATCGTGCCGATCGCCTGGGCTCGCCTTACCGGGTCCTTCATGCCGCGGATCCGGCGCGCCGCGTTGACCAGGTTGCGCGCCTCCTTCGCCGGCAGGACAGCATCGGCCACCTTTCGCGCCTCCTGGGTCTTGCCGTCCATCGCCAGGACCAGCGCCAGGTTGCGCTGCTGCACCGCGGTGGCGTCCGGCGCCGCGGCGGCCTCGCGCATCACCTGCACCGCCTCGCCGGTGTTGCCAGCCAGGGCGTAGGACAAGGCGAGGTTGGTCTTCAGGCTGACATTGGCCGGCTCCTTGAGCAGCGCCTTCTGATACAGCCCCTGGGCCTCCTGCGGCCGGCCCAGCAGCGCCAGGGCGGTGCCCTTGGCCAGCACCGTCGGCACGTCGTCCGGCTTGCGGGCGAGGGCCTGGTCGAGCACCGCGATCGCCTCCTGCGGCTTGCCCTGGGCCAGCTGCACCTTGCCCAGGCCGCGCAGGGCGTCGACATTGGTCGGCTCCACCGCCAGGGCGGCGTGGTAGTAGCTGGCGGCCCGCGTCGGGTCCCCGGCCTGCAGGGTCGCGTCGCCCAGCTTGACCATCGGCTGCGGGTTGCTGGGGTCTTCGGTCGCGGCGCGCTGATAGAAAGTCATCGCCGTGTCGGGGTCGCCCGCGGCGCGGATGTTGTCGCCCATCCGCAGCAGCGAGGTCGTCTGCGATTCGCCGCAGCCCGCGACGATCAGGGCCGTCGCGACGATGACGGCGCGGGTGAACGGGAACGGCATGGCGGCGGGCTCTCCCCTTGGAAAAGCGGGTCCGGGGCGCCTCTGGCGGGCGCGCCTGCGCGGTCACGCATGGCTGGATCATGGATAGAGTGATCGCGCCGTCGCGTCGACTCCGCGATTGGGAATCGGGTCCGGACCGCGCTCATTGTCACCGCGCCGTCACCGGCCGCGGCGGCCTCAGCCTTCCCAGGTGCGCAGGTTGCCGGAATCGATATGGGTGAAGCCCGGATACTGGCCGACGCCGCCGATCTGCAGCGCCAGGGCACAGCCGACCAGCTGGCTCGGCGGCACCTTGTCGAAGGTCAGGTCGATGGCCCGGCCGGCCATGTGCAGGGAGTTGCGGGCCGCCCCTTCGAGCGAGGAGTTGGTCTTCAGCGTGCGATAGCCGGAATTGATCGTCGCCTTGCCGCTGAAGCCGGCCCGCTGGGCCACGGTGCGGATCACCGCCAGCGCCCAGAACAGCCGCGGGTCCATCTGCACGCTCTGGCCCTGACGCCAGTCGCGCAGGAAGAAGTCGAGCTTCTGCAGCTCCGCCGTATCGTACCCGGCCGGGCCGTAGAACTGGCCCGTATACGTCTCGCCGGTGTGGGCGTGGCTCAGCTCGAGATAAGGCTGCACCCGGTTGTGCACCTCGTCGAGCAGCGAGCCGGGCCGTGCCGCGGGGGGCAGGGCATAGGCCGCCGGCCCGGCCAAGGCGATGCCGCCGACCACGCCAAGCGCGGCGCGGCGTGTCAGGGTCGGACCCATGGGCCGGGAGGGTATGGGCGCAGTCATGCGAAAACAGCCTCGACAGGCAACGAAACCCAGCGCGACGTCTATATCATGTCGCAGGACCGGCGACGGATTGCAATCGCATCGGCGTGTGGGAATGCATCACCGATTCGACGCGCCTTTTCGACGCGATCGCATGGCCAGACCGTTGCCTTGCGTCCGGCTTGATGGTTTAGAAGCCTGAGAGGGGCGCCTTCGGGACGGGGCGCGGAGACAGCAGACACGGGATGAGTCACGACACCCTGATCCATCGCATCGTCCGGCCGGTCGTCCGGCGGATCGCGCCGACCGGCGTCACCCCGAACCACCTCACCACGGTGCGGCTGGTCACTGGCGTGGCGGCGGCGGTGGGCTTCGCCTGCGGCGGGGGCTGGGCCGATCTCGGCGGAATCCTGTTCCTGGTGTCGATGCTGTTCGACCGGGCCGACGGCGAACTGGCCCGCCAGACCGGGCAGACGAGCCCGGGCGGGCACCGCTACGACCTGTGCGTCGACTGCCTGTGCGACGCGATCGCCTTCATCGGCATCGGCATCGGGCTGGCCCAGGCCGGTCTCGGCTTCGCCCCGGTCCTGCTGGGCGCCGCTGCCGGCATCGGCATCGGCGTGCTGTTCTGGCAGCTCAACGTGACCAAGGTGATCGAGCTGTCGCGCTACGCCATGCGCCACCGCGGCGTGGTGGTCGACCCCGACGACGCGCTGGCCCTGGTGCCGGTCTTCGTCTGGCTGGGCCTGGCCTGGCCGATGCTGATCGCGGCGGCCGTGATCACCCCGGCGGGCGCGCTCTGGCTCGGGGTGCTGTCGCGCCGGCCGAAGCCGGCGGTTCAGAAATAGCGCAGCCGGATGGTCACCCGCGTGCCCTGGGGACTGACGGTGAAGGCGGCGTCCTTGAAATCCGGCGGGGCGAAGAAGTAGGACGGGTCGCGCGAGAAGGCGACGCCTTCCTCGGGCACGCCCAGCAGGGTCCGGTCGACCTCGTGGTTGTCGTTGACGTCCTGGTAGCCCTGCGCCGCGTAGACGCCCGGGGCGACGTTGCGGATCACCACGGTCGCCTGCGGCACCGCGGCCGGGGCCGTGCCGCTGTAGGGGCAGTCGTCCTTCAGGAACTGCGCCTGCGGGCACAGCGACATCCGGATCGTGCCTTTGGCTTCCTTGATGTTGGTGACGATGATCTCGACCGTCGCCGCCGACGCCGCGGCGGCGCCCAGGCCGAGCCAGGCGGCGGTGAGGAGCAGGGGGAATTTCATCGGCGCTTCTCCGACAACGCTTCCTCGATGGCAACGAGCAGAGCCTGGAAATCGTTGCGGCCGAGGGCGCCGATGCAGCCGATGCGGAAGCTGTCGGCCCGGGTCAGCTTGCCCGGATAGATCAGGAAGCCGCGCGCGGCCAGCGCGTCGTAGAAGCGGTCGAAGGCGAAGCGCGGATCGTCCAGCGGGTGGAAGGTGGCGATGATCGGCGCCTGCACCGCGGGATCGAGGAATAGGCGGAAGCCCAGCCGGGCCATGCCGGCCGCGAGCGTGTCGAAATTGTCCTGGTAGCGGCGCAGCCGCGCGGCGGGGCCGCCTTCGGCTTCCAAAAGGCGCAGCGCCTCGACCAGGGCCGCGACCACCTGCACCGGCGGGGTGAAGCGCCACTGGCCGTTGCCCTCGAAGCCGCGCCACTGGTCGTGCAGGTCGAGGCTGATCGACGGGCTGTTGCCCTTCGCCGCCGCGATCGCCTGCTTCTCGACCAGGGCGAAGCCGATGCCGGGCACGCCCTCCAGCCCCTTGTTGCTGGAGGCCAGCACCGCCGCGGCCGGTGTCGTGGACAGGTCGATCGGCAGCGCGCCGAAGCTGCTCATCGCATCCAGGATCAGCGGCCGGCCATGCCTGGCGACGACGTCGGCCACCGCCGCGAACGGATTGAGGATGCCCGAGGTGGTCTCGCAATGGACCAGGGCGACATGGGTTATGGCCGGGTCCGCCGCCAGCGCCTGGTCCACCCGCTCCGGCTCGACCGGCCGGTCTTCCGGCCAGCGCAGGGCCTCGACCGATCGTCCCAGGCGGGTGGCGATGGCGACCATGCGCTCGCCATAGGACCCGTTGGCCAGCACCAGCAGCTTGCCCGCCGGCGGCAGCAGCGTGGCGATCGCGGCCTCGACGATGAAGGTGCCGCTGCCCTGCAGCGGTATGGCGACGTGGCTGGCTTCGCCGCCGGCGACGGCCAGCAGCCGCTGCCGCAGCTCCGCCGTCAGGGCGATGAAGGCATGGTCGCGAGAGCCCCAGTCGCGCAGCATGGCCCGGCGGGTCTCGATCCGCGTGGTCAGCGGGCCGGGGGTCAGCAGGGCCGGCTCGTCCGCGGACCAGGTCATGACGAAGCCTCCGAGGCCGCCGCGCGGGCGCGGCGGCGGCGGGCCAGGTGGCGGCCCTCCATCACCTGCCAAGCCATCAGCCCGGGCACACCCAGCGCGATCTCGCGGATCCGGCGGATCAGCGCCATGGCCACGGCGCTGTGCGGCGGGATGCCGAGCAGCCCGCAGATGACGATGAAGCCGCCCTCCTGCACGCCCAGCGCGCCGGGCACGATCACGCCGGCGACGCGCACCGCCTGGGCCAGGCTCTCGATGATCACCGCCTCGCGCAGCCCGGCGTCGACCCCCAGCGCCTGCAGGGTCATCCAGATCTCCAGGCAGCCGAGCAGCCAGGAGACCAGGTGGTGGCCGCCCGACGTCCAGACCCGGCGGGCATGGTCGCCATACAGCGACACGATCGAATCATGCAGGCCGGAGACCTCGCCCAGCGAGTCCCAGCCGAACTTGTCGGCCAGCCGGATCAGGCCGCGCTCCAGCACCTTGAACATGCCGAAGCGCTGGGCGCCGATGAACAGCACCACCAGCACCAGCCCGACGCTGGCGCCGGCGATGATCCAGGGCGTCATCGCGCCGTCATGGGCGCCCAGCAGCAGCAGCCCGAGGCCGAAGACGGTGAACACCACCTGGCTGGCCATCTGCGTGGTCAGGTCGACGACGATGGCGGCGCCGGACCGGTTCAGCGGCACGCCGCGCATCGCCAGGAGGCGGGCGGTGATCAGCTCGCCGCCGATCTGCGCCACCGGCAGCAGCGAGTTGATCGCCTCGCGGATCCAGCGCAGCCGGATGAAGAAGCTCAGGGGCGGCACCGGCCGCTCCGGCACCAGCACGCGCCAGCCCAGCGACGAGAACAGGAACTGCGGGAAGTGCAGGGCGATGACGGCCAGGATGCCCCAGCCGGCGCCGGCCAGCGCGGCCCAGATCTCGGCCGCGCCGGTCAGCCAGACCAGCACGACCGCGACCGTCAGGCCGACGGCGATCCCGATGCAGGCGGGCCATTTCATGATGCGGAGCCGACACCCGTTGTCGCCGGGCGCAGGCCGGCGAGGAAGTCTTTGAACCGGCGGGCGACATCGGCCGGGGCGACGGTCGGCCGCCCCAGCTTCTCCATCGAACCCGGGGCGATGCGGACATGGATCAGGGCCGGCCGCGGCGCCTCGGATGCGGCGCGGAACGCGGCCTCGAACCCGTCCAGGCCGGCGCAGGAGGCGGCGAACTGGTAGCCGCAGGCCAGCGCCACCGCGGCGAAGTCGACCGAGGCGGAGACCGTGGCCTGGCCGCCGGTCGAATCATGCACGCCGTTGTCGAGCAGGATGTGGATCAGGTTGCCGGGCGCCCGGGCGCCGATGGTGGCGAAGGTGCCCAGCTTCATCAGCGCGGCGCCGTCGCCGTCCAGCACCACCACCGGCGCGGAGGTGTTCAGCGCCACGCCCAGCGCCATGCCGGAGGCGCCGCCCATCGACCCGACCTGGTAGATATGCTGCTTCCGGTCGGCCAGGGTGAACAGCTCGCGCCCGGATTTGCCGGTGGTGGCGATCACCGCGGTGCGGTCGTCGGTCAGGGCCAGGAATCGCTCCAGCACCGCGGCCCTGGTCGGGCGCGGGCCGGTCTCCGGCCAGTCGGCGCGGCGGCCGAGGTGCGGCAGGGGAATGGGCGCCGCCTGCAGATCCTCGTCCCGCACATCGCCCTTCTTCATCACGAAGGCATAGGGCAGGCCTTCGTCCATCCGCGCCAAGGCCTGGTCCAGCGCCGGGCCCAGCGCCTCCGGCGTGGCCGGGAAGGGGGCCTGCGGGATCTCCATCAGCGCCAGCAGGTTCTGGGTGATCCGGCCCATCACCTCGTGCTGCGGCTCGTCCGGCAGGCCGGGCTGGCCGCGCCAGGTGGTGACGAACAGCGTCGGGATGCGGAACGGCGCGTTCAGCGAGGTCAGCGGGTTGACCGCGTTGCCCAGGCCGGAGTTCTGGCACATCACCACGGTCTTCCGCCCGGCCAGCCAGGCGCCGGCGGCGATCGCCACCGCCTCGCCCTCGCTGGCGGCGCCGACATAGGTCAGGGCCCGGCTCGACAGAACGCCGTTGATCAGCGGGGTCAGGAAGCTGCACGGGACCCCGGTGTAGAAGTCGTGGCCGCGCGCCTTCGCCGCTGCGATGAACTCGTCTGCGGTGATCATGCCGGTTCTTCTAGAGCGCGAGCGGCCTGGAGGGAAGCGGCGCACGGACGCATGGCTGGGTCGCGCGCCGCTTCTCCGTTACGTAAAATTGCGCGCGTCGGCCAGGTCGCTCAGCGTGTCGACATCCAGCCAATGGGCGGTGAAGTACTGCACCACCACCGGGTGGCGGGCCGCCAGGCGGGTCAGCAGCAGCGGCAGGTCGGCCGTCTCCAGCAGGCCCTCGGCCTCGATCCGGTCGATCTCCTCGCGCAGCCAGACCGACCCCTGGGCGCTGAACCGGGCCAGGCCGATCCATTCGCCGCTGACCTCGCCGGCCGGGATCGACTCGGACATCGCCTTCAGATGCACCGGCGTGTCGTCCAGGTAGCTGCCGGAGTAGGGCCGGTCGGCGGCGACCAGGTCGCGCAGGGCCTTCTTCGGCTGCTTGACCGACAGGCTCATGGCGTCGACCGCCAGGACGATGTCGCCCTCGCTCGACATCAGCCCGTCCAGGATGTAGCGGCGGAACAGCACGTCGCCATAGGCCACCACCGTCTCGCCCTCCAGCGCCTTGCGCGCCTGGGCCAGGGAGAAGACCTCGCCGGTCTCGTCGTAGCGGTCGTTGTCGACCGTCTTGATGCCCGGCACCACCACCGCCTCCTTGCGGTAGCCGCGCACCACGGTGACGTCCTTCAGCCCGCTGTCGCCGAGCGTGGAGACCAGGCGCTGCAGCAGCGACTGGCCGCGCACGTCGATCATGCATTTCGGCTGGTCGCGGGTCAGCTCGTCGCCCAGGTCGCCGCGCGACGCCGCCAGCACCACGGCCTTCGGCGCCGCCTTGCCCGGCAGGTAGCGCCGCTCCGCCGCCTCCAGCTCGGCATTGCCGACCAGGGCGAAGATGTCGCGCACGCTGGCCACCCGGCCCTCGACCTCGCGCAGCGACTGGTCGTCGAAGATCTGCTTGGCCGTCTCGCGCATCGCGGTGATCGAGGACCGCAGCAGGTGGTTGGCCCAGATCACCGTCGAGATGCCGGCCTGCCGGAACAGGTCGGTCGAGGTGGCGTAGTACATCGTCGGCACGATCACCACCGGCGACCGGTTGGCCCAGCGCTCGGTGAACTCGAAGATCTCGTTCGCCGTCGACTTCTTGGAATGGATCAGCACCGCGTCGGCGCCGGCGGCGTGGTAGGCCTCGGCCCGGCGCAGCGCCTCCTCCATGCCGCGGCCGGAGATGAGCGCCTCGATCCGCGCCACCAGCACGAAGTCGTCGTCGGTCTGGCTGTCCTTGCCGGCCTTGATGCGGCCGCAGAACTCCTCGATCTCGGCCAGGGGCTGGGCCTCGCCGATGAAGGAGTTGGTCTTCGGGAACAGCTTGTCCTCGATGCAGACCCCGGCGATCCGCCGCTCGCCCAGCTTGCGCACCAGGCGGCGGACGTTGTTGAAGTTGCCGTAGCCGGTGTCGCCGTCGACCAGGATCGGCAACGTGGTCGCGTCGGCCATGTATTCCAGCACGTCCAGCACCTGGGTCCAGGACGCCTCGTTGCTGTCGCGCAGGCCCAGGCTGGCCGAGTTGGTCAGGCCCGAGGCCCAGATGCCGCGGAACCCGGCCTCCTCGACGATCTTGGCGGAGAGGCCGTTATGCGCCTCCATCAGGAAGGACAGCGTCGGGGAGAAGATCTCCTGGCGCAGCGCCGCGAACACCGTCTTCGGGCGGTCGGCCGGGGCGGAGGAGCCGGCGTCGGACGGACCCGTCAGGGCGGTGTCGTCGAGAGCCTTCATTATGTCTTCACTCATGAACCGGATGTCCGGGTTGCGGAATCTCGGCCGCCCGACTTCTTGCCGGGCCGGCAATTCGGCCTGTATCTTCCGTCGACTTCAGAAAAATGCAACCGGAGCATCACGGTCTTGTCATACTCGGATAGGCGGGCACCCACCGCGATCATCCTCGCGGCCGGGGTCGGCCGACGCCTGGGAACGGCCGCCGACGGCCCGAAGATCCTGCTCCGGTTCGGCGGGAAGTCGCTGCTGGAACGGCATATTGCCGCGCTGCACGCCAACGGCGTCGAGGACATCTCGATCACCGTCGGCCATGAGGGCGACTCGATCCGGCGCGAGATCGACCGGCTCGGACTCGGCGGCGGCATCGGCTTCGTCGAGAACCCGCGCTATCGCGAGGGCAGCCTGGTCTCGCTCTGGGTCCAGCGGGACCAGCTCGCGGCCGGCGCGCCGGTGGTGCTGATGGACGGCGACGTGCTGTACCCCGAGCCGATGATCGGCCGCCTGCTGGACGCGGCGCCGGAGAACACGCTGCTGGTCGACCGCGAGATCGAGCCGGGCGACGAGCCGGTGAAGATCTGCTTCCGCGGCGACACCATCGTCGATTTCCGCAAGAAGCCCGAGCACGCGCATGACTGGCACGGCGAATCGGTCGGCTTCTTCCGCTTCTCGCCCGACATGGCTCGTGCGCTGGGCGACCGCACCGACTGGTATGTGCGGCAGGGCATCACCACTGTTGAGTACGAGGAAGCGATCCGCGACCTGATCCTGGCGCATCCGCACCGGTTCGGCGTGGCGGACATCAGCGACCTGCCCTGGACCGAGATCGATTTCGACGTGGATGTGGCCCGCGCGCAGCGGGAGATCCTGCCGCAGCTGGAGCGTTGAGAATGCCCGATTCCCTACCCGCCGGTGCCGTCGTCGGCCCGTTGTCCGCCGAGGACCTCGCGGCCTATGCGCGCACCGGCTGGGTTGCCGCCCGCGGCTTCTTCGACGCCGCCGAGATTGCGGCGATCACGCGCTGGACCGAGGAGCTCGGCGCCATGCCCGAGGAGCCGGGCAAGCACATGGTCTATTACGAGCCGAGCCTGCTCGACCCGTCCAAGCGGGTGGTGCAGCGGATCGAGAATTTCTGCCCCTACCACGCCGAGTTCGACGGGCTGGTCCGGCACGGCCGCCTGTTCCAGGCGGTGGAGCAGCTGCTGGAAGCGCCGTCCTGCCTCTACAAGGAGAAGATCAACTTCAAGATGGCGGGCGGCGCCGGCTTCGAGCCGCACCAGGACCAGCAGGCCGGCTGGTCGCGCTACGCGCCGATCTTCCTGACCGTGATGGTCTCGGTCGACCGTGCCACGGTCGAGAATGGCTGCCTCGAGATGGCCGACATGCCGCGCCTGACCGGGCTGATCGGCGAGGAGTGGAAGCCGCTGACCGACGAGCAGATGGCCAGCTTCAAGCTGGTGCCGGTGCCGACCGAGCCGGGCGACGTGCTGTTCTTCGACAGCTACGCTCCGCACGCCTCGAAGCCGAACCTGACCGACAAGGCGCGGCGGATCCTGTACCTGACCTACAACCGCCTGGCCGATGGCGACCACCGCGAGCGCTACTTCGCCGAGAAGCGCGCCAATTTCCCGCCCGACATCGAGCGCCAGCCGGGCAAGGAGTACAAGTTCCGGGTGTGACGGGCTGCTTGCCCGCTTTTCCTTCCTGTCATTGCCGGGCTTGACCCACGGCTGTCCGGTTGAGGGTTTTCGGGGTGTGGAAGAGAGGTAGAGTTCAATTTTTATTGTCATCCTCGGGCTTGACCCGAGGATCCAGGGGCCACCCAGAGCGGCATCGACATTCCCTGGATGCCCGGGTCAAGCCCGGGCATGACAGTAAAAAATCGAGCTTCAGCCTCTGAACACCCTCTCTTGATTGTCGCTTGTCCTCAACCGGACAGCCGTGGGCTTGACCCGGCAATCCAGACAGCGTCGACATCCTCTGGATGCCCGGGTCAAGCCCGGGCATGACAATTGAGGGGGATTTGAGTTCTGAGGCGTATCCTTCGGTCGCCCGCAATTCTCCCCCGAGGCCCCGATGCTCGACCGCCTGAAGGACCAGTTCGAGGACGCGTCCTGCCGCTACGCCGAGGCCAACGGGCTGCGGCGCGATCCCGACTGGTTCCTGCTCAAGCTGCACGAGGAGCTGGGCGAGCTGACCCAGGTCTGGAACAAGCTGACCGGCCGGGGCCGGACGCATGGCCGGTCCGAGGCCGAGCTGCGGCAGGCCCTGACCGACGAGACCGCGGACATGCTCGGCCACATCCTGCTGTTCGCGCGGGCCAACGGCATCGACCTGGCCGCGGCGGTGGAGCGGAAATGGCGTTTCCGGCCGGAGTGAAAGGGCCAGCGCGCAGGACAGTCTGTTTCCAATCGGCACAGTTGACCGGCCGCGCCCGCTGGCCATCTCTGCGGTGACGTGACTTCGTGACCCAGAGATTCTCATGGCCCAGCCTCTCGAATTCGGACTCGACACCTTCGGCGACGTGACCACGGGGCCGGACGGCGCCCCGCTGCCGCACGCCCAGGTGCTGCGGAACGTGGTCGAGGAGGCGGTGCTGGCCGACCAGCTCGGCATCGGCTTCTTCGGCGTCGGCGAGCACCACCGCGCCGATTTCGCCGTCTCCGCGCCCGAGGTGCTGCTGGCGGCGATCGCCGGGCGCACGACGCAGATCCATCTCGGCTCGGCCGTGACCGTGCTCAGCTCCGACGACCCGATCCGGGTGTTCCAGCGCTTCTCGACCCTGGACGCGGCGTCGGGTGGCCGGGCCGAGGTGATCCTCGGCCGCGGCTCCTTCACCGAATCCTTCCCGCTGTTCGGCTACGAGCTCAGCGACTACGAGACGCTGTTCGAGGAGAAGCTGGACCTGTTCGCGGCGCTGCTGAAGCAGGAGCCGGTGAGCTGGCAGGGCAGCACCCGGCCGCCGCTGCGCGACCAGAGCGTCTTCCCGCCGGTCGAGGGTGCCCGCCGGCTGAAGACCTGGATCGGCGTCGGCGGCAGCCCGGAATCGGTGATCCGCGCCGCCCGCTACGACCTGCCGCTGGCGCTCGCCATCATCGGCGGCGACCCGAAGCGCTTCCGCCCCTATGTCGACCTGTACCACCGCGCCTTCGAGCAGCTGGGCCGGCCGGTGCTGCCGATCGGCGTCCATTCGCCGGGCTATGTCGCCGACACCGACGCCCAGGCGCGCGAGGAGCTGTTCGCCGACTACAAGCGGATGCGCGACAAGATCGGGGCGGAGCGCGGCTGGCCGCCGATGGGGCAGGGCGAGTTCGAGCGCGAGGCCGAGCACGGCTCGCTCTATGTCGGATCGCCCGAGACCGTGGCGCGCAAGATCGTCTCGACCGTCACTGCGCTCGGCGCCGCGCGCTTCCAGCTGAAGTACAGCGCCGGGCCGCTGCCGCACGACAAGCTGATGCGCAGCATCGAGCTCTACGGCAGCAAGGTTATGCCGCTCGTCCGCGAGATGCTGGCTTGATCTTGCCTGACGATCAGCTGGATCGACCGAGACGGACGAGTCCGATTTGAAATGCCGCTGTGCGGTCGAGCACTATCGTTTTAAGATCCAGCCGAGATAACCGGTGAATGCTGAAGTCAGCAGCGTTCTCGACCACGCTTGATCCTCAGCCGATCCCACATGCCAGAACGCGGTGTAGGCGAGATAGACACCGAGCGTAATTGCTAAGACAATGAATACGCCAAATGAAATGTATTCCTTGACCAATCGCAGGCGGCGATCGGCTGGATGTTCGACGGGTTGAACTTCTATCTTCCCGCGATACGCTGGGTCAATCGAACCACTGAGGTCTATCGGGCTTCTGCCCGATAGACCTTGCCCGCTTTGGTCGGTCACAGGCCAATAAACTCCCGCTCAAGCCGGCCCTCGGCGCTCGTAATCCCGACCTTCTTGCCTTCCTTGACGCTGTTGTGAGCGACTTCGAACAGCATGAGAGCTCTCCGGAGGATCTCGCTCTTGGACGTCTTGGTTTCTTCGGCAATCTTATCGAGACGATCGGCGATGCCTTCCGGCATGGTGATGTTGAGGCGAGTCATGCGTAATCCTCCACTCGGCGCACGCCACTGGCGTCACCGATGGGTGCTCCCGGGCCGTCACTGACGTTCCGGGGTGATCAAGGTGGCCCCGCCACCTCGAATTCGCATCCCCGATGCGAACACACCAAAAATGCGCATTCAATGCGCACTCGTCAAGTGTTCAGAGTTTTCCGCCGTTGGGATCTGGTCCGTCCCGGCGTGATAGCCCCCCGGACATGGTCGGCGGCGCGGAAGCCGGACAGGAGGCTGCCCTCGATCGTCGCCGGCAGCCCGGTGGCGGTCCAGTCGCCGGCCAGCCAGAGATTTGGGTAGGGCGTCGGGCAGCCCGGCCGCCGGGCCTCGTCCGCCGGGCTCTGCCGGATCGTCGCCCGCTTCTCCTTGATGATGCGATGGGCGGGCAGGGGGCCGGCCAGGTCCGGGAAGGCCCGCACCACATCGGCCCACAGCAGCGACGCCAGCTCCTCCGCCGGCGCGTCGACCAGGCCGCGCGCGGCGCTGACCGTGGTGCTGGCGATCCCCGGGCGGCGGAACACCCAATGCGCTGTGCCGCCGACGATGCCGGCGATGTCGTGCGGCTCTTCCTTGAACGGGATGGCGAAATGGCCGTTGACGATCGGCTCGTCGGCCTCCGGCGGGGTCAGCCCCGGCACCAGCCGGGCGGCGATCGCCGGCGGCACCGCCAGCACCACCTGGTCGTCCGGCGCCAGGGGCAGGGTGCCCTGATCCAGCTCCAGCGCGATGATGCGCCCCTCCTCGAACTCCAGCGCCTTGACCCGCATGCCGGTCCGCACCGTCACGCGGTGCCGGTGCAGGTAGTCCAGCGCCGGGTTGATGAAGGTGTCGGCCAGGTCGGTGCGGGCGATCAGCGGGATGGTCTGGGCGCCGCCCTTGGCCAGGGTCTGCTCCACCACCGCCCACAGGCCGCGGGCCGAGGCCTCGTCGGCCGGGGTGTTGAGGGCGGAAACGGCCAGCGGCTCGATCAGGCAGCGATACAGCTCGCCCGGCGGCACCACGCCGGCGACGGTGTCCTCCGGCCCGGCCTTGGACAGGCGGCGCAGCGCCAGGTAGTCGCGCGGGCGCGTGCCCGGTACCCGGCGGCCCGGGCGCAGCACCCACCAGGGCAGCCGGCCGCGGTTCGGCCGCACGGTGAATTCGCGGCCGCGCTCCAGGTCGACGAAGCGGAAGCCGGGCCGGGCGGGGGCCGCCAGCCGGTCGCCGGCGCCGATCAGGTCGAGATAGCGTCGGACGTTGCGGTTGCCGGACAGCACCAGGTGGTTGCCGTTGTCGATCACCCGGTCCAGCGCCGGCTCGTGGAAGGCACGGCAGCGGCCGCCGGGCCGGGCCGTGGCCTCGTAGACCACGGCCGGGACGCCGGTGCGGGCGAGCTCGACCGCGGCGGCGAGGCCGGCCAGCCCGCCGCCGATCACATGCGCCGTCATTTCAGCAGGACCGACAGCAGGATGCCGATCTTCTCGCCCTTCGACAGGCGCGGCCGCACCGACCGGTCGGCATAGCCGCGGGCCTGCAGCCTCTCGAAGATCCGGCGATAGCTGCGCTGCATGATCAGCGCGGCCTTCATCCGCTTCTCCGTCCCCGGCGGCATCAGCCCGGGCAGGGCGGCGTAGAGCGGCTCGATCTCCGCTGCCAGCCGGGCGCAGACCGTGGCGATGCGCGGGTCGGCGACGATGGCCGGGATCGGCGCGTCGGTCGGGATGCCGGCCTCGCGCAGCCAGCTCTCCGGCAGATAGAGGCGACCCAGCCCGGCATCCTCGTCGACGTCGCGCAGGATGTTGGTCAGCTGCAGCGCCTCGCCCTGGGCCACGGCGAAGGCCTCGCTGGCCCGGTCCGGGCAGCCGAAGATCTTGACCGCCATGACGCCGACGGTGCCGGCGACGCAGCGGGCGTAATGCGCCAGCCCGGCGCGATCGGCGATCCGCACCTCGGCGGCGGCGTCGATGGTCATGCCGTCCAGCATGCCGTCGAACTCGGCCCGCGGCAGGCCGAAGCGGCGGATCGCCCGGATCAGCTCGCGGTCCAGCGGGTCCTCGCCCCGGCCTGCGAAGATCCGGTCCAGCCGCTGCCGCCAGTCCTGCAGGCCGGCCGTCTTCTCCGCCACCGTCGCGCCGGAATCGGCGATGTCGTCGACCTGCCGGCAGAAGCCGTAGACGGCATAGATGGCGCGGCGGCCCTCGGCCGGCAGGATGCGCATGCCGGAGGCGAAGGAGGATTTGGCGCGGGCCACCGCCATCCGCACCAGGGCCGCGTCGTCGAGCTTGCTGGCGCCGAAAGCCATCACCGACAGGCCGGGGCGCAGCGCCCTGGCGAAATCCGCCTTGCTCAGCGCCACCCGGGCCAGGATCGGGTCGCCCCGGCGCAGCCGCGCCGCCAGCCTGCGGGCCAGCCACAGCATGACGCTGACCTCCGCGGCCAGGGACCGCGAGGTCAGCTGCCCGGGCAGGGTGGAGGCGGTGTCGAGCATGGCGTCGACGAGGTCGAGGCAGCGGTCGAGCACCGGCCGGCGCAGCGGGGCCTGGTCCGGCGCGAAGAAGCGGTCGATGCCGCCGGCCGCCTCGATCCAGTCGGTCGGCACGTAGATCCGGCGCAGCTTGCGCCAGTCGTCGCCGCAATCCTGCAGGTGGTTCAGGATCTGCAGCACGGTGCACAGCGCATCGCCGGCCGGGAATGTCGATTCGGCCTGGCCGTGCAGCCGCAGCAGGTAGCGACCGACCGGGTTGGCCGAATAGCGGCAATAGTCGATCAGGTCGTCCCAGCTGCGGCAGCTGCGATTCTCGGAATCGCGGCGGAAGGCGACCAGCAGGTCGCGGCAGTCGACCAGGCCGACGCCGGTGGCGGCGATCGACGCGCGGATCCCGGCGGCGGCCTCCGGCCCGGGCTGCGTCAGCCCGGCCTCCAGCGCGTCCAGCCGGGTCAGCTTCTCCGCCGTCGGCAGGTCCGGGTCGTCGCCGATGTCGTCGGCGGCGCGGGCGAAGCGGTAGAAACTCGCGACATGCGGCCGCAGCCGCTTCGGCAGCAGCCAGGACCCGACCGGAAAGTTCTCCTGGCCCGAGGTCTTCGACGCCGGCAGCTCGACGGCGTCGGCGCGGGGGGAGGGGGCGCCGGCGGGCGGGGAAGAGTCGACGATGGCTCGGTCGGCCGGCACGGTCATGATCGCCTGTCTTGTCTCGGCCAGGGCGCTCGGAAACGGGGGTTCGGCGGCGGTTCCGCCGCATGGCCCTGGACCGGGCCACCAGACCGCAGAGCCCCCTGAATTGTCAAGGCAAACGCCGATGACGAAGGGCCGCACGCAGGGGTGGTTTCCCATATTTCAGGTTGCGGTCGGCGGTCCGCTCCGACAGTGTCGCCGCCATGATGACAATGCCGCGACAGGCCTTACTCCCGGCAGATCCCCGCGGGGACGAATGAGCGAGATCGCCCTCGTCACCGGGGCCACCGGCTTCGTCGGCTCGGCCGTGGCCCGCGCGCTGCTGGCGGAAGGCCATCGGGTCAAGGCCCTGGTGCGCCCGAACAGCGACCGCCGCAACCTGGCCGGGCTGGATGCCGAGCCGGTGACCGGCGACCTCGACGACCCGGCCTCGCTGGCGCCGGCGCTGAAGGGCTGCACCGCGCTGTTCCATGTCGCGGCCGACTACCGGCTGTGGGTTCCCGCGCCGCAGGCGATGCTGCGCACCAATGTCGCGGGCACCGCGGCGATGCTGCGCGCCGCCGCCGCGGCCGGGGTCTCGCGCGCCGTCTACACCTCCAGCGTCGCGACGCTCGGCCATCACGCGGACGGGCGGCCGGCGGATGAGACCACGATCGCCACCGAAGGCCAGATGATCGGCCTCTACAAGCGCTCGAAGTTCCTGGCCGAGGACGCGGCGCGCGAGGCGGCGGCCGAGACCGGGCTGCCGGTGGTGATCGTCAACCCCTCGACCCCGATCGGGCCGCGCGACGTCAAGCCGACCCCGACCGGGCGGATCATCGTCGAAGCCGCGACCGGCCGCATCCCCGCCTTCGTCGACACCGGGCTGAACCTGGTCCATGTCGACGACGTCGCCCGGGGCCATCTCTCCGCCTTCGCCCGCGGCGTGCCGGGCGAGCGCTACATCCTGGGCGGGGAGGATTTCGCGCTCTCCGCCATCCTGGCCGAGATCGCCGGCCTGGTGGGCCGCAAGGCGCCGAAGATCCGGCTGCCGCTGGGGCCGATCTGGCCGGTGGCGCTGGCGGCCGAGACGGTGTCGCGCTTCACCGGCAGGGAGCCGATGGTGACGCGCGACGCGCTGCGCATGGCGCGCAAGACCATGTATTTCTCCTCGGACAAGGCCCGCGCGGCGCTGGACTATCGGCCGCGGCCGGCGCGCCAGGCCCTGGTCGACGCGCTCGGCTGGTTCCGCGAGAACGGCTACCTGAGATGATCGGCCTGATCCTCGCCCTCGCCAGCCTTGCGGCATGGCTCAAGCTGTGGCTGTTCCAGGGCCGGTTCTGGGAGGCCGCGACCGCGCCCGCGGCGGCGCCGCCGGCCGAATGGCCCGGCGTGGTGGTGGTGATCCCGGCGCGCAACGAGGCCGAGGGCATTGGTAGCGCGGTTGGCTCGCTGCTGCGGCAGGCCTATCCCGGCCGGCTGCTTGTGGTCGTGGTCGACGACCAGTCGACCGACGGCACCGCCGACCTCGCCCGCGCCGCCGCGGCGGAGGCAGGGGCGTCCGACCGCCTGACCGTGATCTCCGGCGCGCCGCTGCAGCCCGGCTGGGTCGGCAAGATGTGGGCGGTGTCGCAGGGCGTCGCCGCGGCCGAGCGGGCGAACCCGGAGGCGCGCTGGGTCCTGCTGACCGACGGCGACATCGTCCACCGGCCGGACAACGTGGCGCAGCTGGTGGCGCGCGGCGAGGCGGACGGGCTCGACCTGGTGTCGCTGATGGTGCGGCTGCGCTGCCTCGACTTCGCCGAGCGCTGGCTGGTGCCGCCCTTCGTCTTCTTCTTCAAGATGCTGTACCCCTTCGCCTGGGTGAACCGGGCGGACAAGACGACGGCCGGCGCGGCCGGCGGCTGCATGCTGGTGCGGCGGACGGCGCTGGCCCGGATCGGCGGCATCGCCGCCATCCGCGACGCGCTGATCGACGACTGCACCCTGGCCGCGGCCTTGAAGCGGAACGGCAGGATCCGGCTCGATCTCACCGACGAGGCGGAGAGCCTGCGAATCTACGGCGATGTCGGCGAGATCTGGCGCATGGTGGCCCGCACCGCCTATACCCAGCTGCGCTATTCGCCCTGGCTGCTGCTCGGCACCGTCGCCGGCCTGATCGTCACCTACATCGCACCGCCGGCCCTGACCATCCTGGGGGAGGGGGCGGCACGATACGTCGCCCTGGCCGCCTGGGCGATCATGAGCGCCACCTACGTGCCGATGCTGCGCTTCTACCGGCGCTCGCCGCTGTGGGCGCCCTTCCTGCCGCTTGCCGCGGTGGTGTATCTCGGCGCCACCATCGATTCGGCGCGGCGCCACCGGGCCGGTGTCGGCGGGGCCTGGAAGGGCCGCGTCTACGACCAGCCCGGCGCCTCCCTGTCCCGTCAGCCGTCAGATCCGTCCCGATGAACATCGATAGCCCTTCCTTCCAGACCGACGACCTCGCCGGCCCCACCCGCGCCAGCCTCGACGACGCGATCGGCCGCGGCGTCGGCGGGCTGCTCGGCCTGCAGCGCGAGGACGGCCACTGGGCCTTCATCCTCGAGGCCGACGCCACCATCCCGGCCGAATACATCCTGCTGAAGCACTTCCTCGGCGTGGTCGACCGGGAGAAGGAAGCGAAGCTCGCCGACTACATCCGCAGCATCCAGTCGGACAGGCATGACGGCTGGCCGCTGTGGCATGACGGCCCGTTCAACATCAGCGCCAGCGTGAAGGCCTATTTCGCGCTGAAGGCGGCAGGCGACGACCCGGACGCGCCGCACATGGCCCGCGCCCGCGCCGCCATCCTGGCCGCCGGAGGCGCCGCCCGCTCCAACGTCTTCACCCGCATCCTCTTGGCGCTGTTCGAGCAGGTGCCGTGGCGCGCCGTGCCGGTGATGCCAGTGCAGATCATGGTGCTGCCCTCCTGGTTCCCGTTCCACCTGAACAAGGTGTCGTACTGGAGCCGCACGGTGATCGCGCCGCTCCTGGTGATCATGGCGAAGAAGCCGCGGCCGGCGAACCCCGGGGCGCTGTCGATCCAGGAGCTGATGGTCGAGCCGCCGGAGCAGGTGAAGAACTGGCATGTCCATGTCGACGGCACCTTCTGGGGCCGGTTCTTCCGTCGGCTGGACGGGGTGCTGCGGCCGATCGAGCCGTTCTTCCCGCGCCGGCAGAAGTCGATCGACAAGGCGGTGGCGTTCGTCACCGAGCGGCTGAACGGCGAGGACGGCCTCGGCGCGATCTACCCGGCCATGGCCAACTCCGTGATGATGTTCAAATGCCTCGGCTACCCGGACGACCATCCGGACCTGCAGATCGCCTGGGCCTCGGTGGAGAAGCTGGTCGACACGGTCGACGGCGTCACCTATGCCCAGCCCTGCCTGTCGCCGGTCTGGGACACGGCGCTGACCGCGCACGCGCTGCTGGAGTCGAACGATCCCGAGGCGGTTGCACAGGCCAAGCGGGGGCTCGATTGGCTGGTGCCGCGCCAGGTGCTGGACGTGAAGGGCGACTGGGCCGAGCGCCGGCCGGATGTCCGTCCCGGCGGCTGGGCTTTCCAGTACAACAACGCCCATTACCCGGACCTGGACGACACCGCGGTCGTGGTCATGGCGATGCACCGGGCCGATCCGGAGCGCTATCGCGAGGCGATCGACCGCGGCGTCGAATGGCTGCTGGGGCTGCAGAGCAGGAACGGCGGCTGGGCGGCCTTCGAGGTCGACAACACCTACCACTACCTGAACCACATCCCCTTCGCCGACCACGGCGCGCTTCTGGACCCGCCGACCTCCGACGTCACGGCGCGCTGCCTCAGCATGCTGGGCCAGCTCGGCCGTCGCATCGACGACCCGGCGGTGGCCCGCGGCGTCGCGTTCCTGCGCCGGGAGCAGGAGGCCGACGGCTCCTGGTTCGGGCGCTGGGGCACCAACTACATCTACGGCACCTGGTCGGTGCTGTGCGCCCTCAACGCCATCGGCATGGACCCGCAGGACCCGATCATCCGCCGCGCCGTCGACTGGCTCGCGGCGCAGCAGCGCGAGGATGGCGGCTGGGGCGAATCCGGCGACAGCTACTACGAGGGCAAGCCGGAGATGACTCCGGCCACCTCGACCGCGTCGCAGACCGCCTGGGCCGTTCTAGGGCTGATGGCGGTGGGCGAGGCCCAGCATCCGGCGGTCGAGCGCGGCGTCGCCTGGCTCTCGGCGCATCAGCGCGCGGACGGGCTGTGGGACGAGCCGAGCTTCACCGCGGTCGGCTTCCCGCGGGTGTTCTACCTGCGCTACCACGGCTACCCGGCCTTCTTCCCGACCTGGGCCCTCTCCCGCTATCGCCGCCTGCGCGACAGCAACAGCGGCCGGGTCGAGGTCGGGATGTGAGAGGGCGCGGCTCTTCTCGCGTAGGTTGGGTTCGCATGAGCGAACCCAACATCGGTTCGGCGCCATCGCGGGCACGCCTGTTGGGTTCGCCGCCGGCGAACCCAACCTACGAATTCACTGCTCTTCATTGCGTCGGGCGATCGCCGTGCTCGGCATCCTGACCGGACTGGCGAAGGAGGCGGAGATCGCGCGGCGGGTCTCGCCGCTGGTCGCCTGCTCGGCCAGCGATCCGGTGCGGGCCGAGCGGCTGGCCCGCGATCTGGCCGGGCAGGGCGCCACCGCGCTGCTCAGCTTCGGCATCGCCGGCGGGCTGGCGCCGGATCTCGCGACCGGGGATCTGGTGATCGGCACCGGCGTGGCGACAGGCGCGGCGGCCTACGCCTGTGACCCGGACCTGGCGGCCCGGCTCGCGGCCGTCCTGCCCGGCGCCCTGAGGGGGGATGTCTGGGGCGGCGACGTCATCGTCGACACGGCCGGGGCCAAGGCCCGGCTGCATCGCGACAGCGGCGCCGTCATCGTCGATCTGGAAAGCGCCGCTGTGGCCGCCGCGGCGACGGAAGCGGGGCTGCCTTTCGGCGTGCTGCGCGCCGTGGCCGACCCGGCGGCGCACGGCCTGCCGCCGGCGGCGCTGGTCGGCCTCGATGCGGAGGGACGCCCGGCGATCGGGCCGGTGCTGCGGGCCCTGGCCCGCAGCCCTGGTCAGCTGCCGGCGCTGATCCGCCTGGGGCGGCAGAGCAGCGCGGCGATGGCGGCGCTACTTGCCGCCGCCGGCGCCCTTGGCCGCGACCTTCGGGGCGTGGCGTAGCTTCTCCAGCGCCTTCTGGACGTGGGAGGAGAACACGAACTCGGCCGGCCGCTGCCGGTCGAGCGAGATCTCCGGCGCCATCGGCCCTTCGGTGCGGATGCCGCGCATGCCGACGATGAAGGCCTTCAGCGGGTTGCGGAACATGTCCTTCACCGCGCTGGCCTCATAGCCCGAATGCACCATGCAGTTGGCGCATTTCTCGTAGTTGCCGGTGCCGTACTTGTCCCAGTCCGTCTCCTCCATCAGCTCCTTGTAGGTCTGGGCATAGCCCTCGCCGAGGAGGTAGCAGGGCCGCTGCCAGCCGAAATAGGTGCGGGTCGGGTTGCCCCAGGGCGTGCAGTGGTACGTCTGGTTGCCGGCCAGGAAGTCGAGGAACATGGTCGACTGGCTGAACGACCAGCGCTTGCCGTTGTCGCCGCGCTTGAAGATGTCGCGGAACAGCTGCTTGGTGGTCTGGCGGTTCAGGAAGTGCTGCTGGTCCGGCGCCCGCTCATAGGCGTAGCCGGGCGACACGGTGATGGCGTCGACGCCCATCGCCTTGACGTCGTCGAAGAAGTTGGCGACGCGCTCCGGCACGGCGTTGTTGAACAGGGTGCAGTTGATGTTGACGCGGAAGCCGCGGGCCTTGGCGGCCTTGATCGCCTTGACCGCGCGGTCATAGACGCCGTCCTGGCACACCGACCGGTCATGGTCCTCCTGGTCGCCGTCCAGATGGACCGACCAGATCAGGAACGGGCTCGGCTTGTACTGGTCGAGCTTCTTCTCCATCAGCAGCGCGTTGGTGCACAGGTAGACGTATTTCTTGCGGTCGATGATGCCCTGCACCACCTCCGCCATCTCCTTGTGCAGCAGCGGCTCGCCGCCGGCGATCGAGACCACCGGCACGCCCGAATCGTCCACCGCCTGCAGGCAGTCGGCCACCGACAGGCGCTGGTTCAGGATCTCGTCAGGGTAGTCGATCTTGCCGCAGCCGGCGCAGGCCAGGTTGCAGCGGAACAGCGGCTCCAGCATCAGAACCATCGGGTACCGCTTGGTACCCATCAGATGGTTCTTCAGAAGGTAAGCGCCGATACGGATCTGCTGTTGAAGCGGGATACCCATGGGGACCTTCGCAAAGCTGTCGGCCGAAACCCGGGCCAAGCGACACTGCCTACTCGGCAGGCACCGGTGCGGTCAATTGGGATGGCAGGCGGAAACGGATATTCTCATCGACGCCCTGCAGCGTCGAGACCTCGACCTCGCCATAACGTCGCAGGGTCTCGACCAGCTCCTGCACCAGGCTGTCGGGGGCGGAGGCGCCGGCGGTGATGCCCACCGCCTGCTTGCCCGCCAGCCAGGCCGGGTCCAGCGCCGAGGCGTCGTCGATCAGGTAGCTCGGCACGCCGAGCTCGGCCCCGATCTCGCGCAGGCGGTTCGAGTTCGAGCTGTTGCGGGCGCCGACCACCAGCAGCACGTCGGCCACCTGCGCCAGCTCCCGCACCGCGCGCTGGCGGTTCTGGGTGGCGTAGCAGATGTCCTTGGTGTCCGGGCCGACGATCGCCGGGAACTTCGCCGTCAGCGCGTCGATCACCGCCTTGGTGTCGTCGACGCTGAGCGTGGTCTGGGTGATGTAGGACACCCGCTCCGGGTCCGGCACCTCGAGCGTCGCGACCTCCTCGACCGTCGAGATCAGGGTGACGCCGCCCGGGATCTGGCCGGTGGTGCCCTCGACCTCGGCATGGCCGGCATGGCCGATCAGGATGACGGTGCGGTCCTGGGCGGCGTATCTGCGGCCCTCGATATGCACCTTCGACACCAAGGGGCAGGTCGCGTCGATCACCTGCAGCCCGCGCTGCTCGGCGTCGACCTCGACCGAGCGGGAGACGCCATGCGCGCTGAAGATCGTGATGCTGCCGGGCGGCACCTCGTCCAGCTCGTCGACGAATTTGGCGCCCTTCGCCCGCAGGCTCTCGACCACGTGCCGGTTGTGCACGATCTCGTGCCGGACGTAGACGGGCGGACCGAAGATCTCCAACGCCCGCTCGACAATTTCGATCGCCCGCTCGACGCCGGCGCAAAAGCCTCGCGGCTGGGCCAAGATGATCCGCATTCCGCACCTGTGTTCCGGCTGAGCGCTGGAGTTCGCCAGAGTGAATCGCTCTCAATTGGACCATACAACGCGCCAACTTTGCGTGTCACTAAGGTGACTACGCGCGGCGCGTGCAATGAGTCGCGATCGATATTTATCAAATTGACCGCATCGGCCGATGTGCTGGCCGTCACAGCCGAATTCCGCGGCGGCGGCGTTCGGAACTTCTCGGCAAAGGGGCGGGTTGAAGCCATCATGGGGCGACTGCGCCGCGCCGCGAGCCCGGATGACGGCGGCCCCCAACGTTCCGAATCGGAAGAGACAATCATGCGCTCGCCTGTCCTCAGACGCCTCGCCCTGGCCATCGCGCTGCTGTTGCCGCTGCCCTTCGCCGCGCCGGCGGCCAGCGCCGCCGAGCCGCGCCAGGTGATCGACACCCTCGACAACGCCCTCCTCGATGTCATGAAGAACGCCGACTCGCTGGGCTTCCGCGGGCGGTACCAGAAGCTCGAGCCGGTGCTGGATCAGACCTTCAACCTGCCGCTGATGGCGCGAATCGCGGTCGGACCGGACTGGTCGACCCTGAACGCGACCCAGCAGCAGAAGGTGACCGACGCCTTCCGCCGCTTCAGCATCACCACCTATGCCGCCCGCTTCGACGGCTACAGCGGCGAGAGCTTCCAGAGCGAGGCCGCCAAGCCGGTCAGCGGCGGCGACCAGGTGGTCAACACCAGGCTGGTGCGGCCCAACGCGGATCCGGTGCCGCTGAACTACCGGCTGCGCGGGCCGAACTGGCAGATCATCGACGTGTATCTCAACGGCACGATCAGCCAGCTCGCCAACTACCGGTCCGAATTCGGCGCGACCCTGCGCAGCGGCGGCGGCGACGCGCTGATCAAGCTGATCGAAGGCAAGATCGCCGAGCTGACGCCGAAGCGGTAGGCCGGCGATCGGGGCGGGAGCATCGCTCCCGCCCGCTGCTCTTTCAGGGAATGTCCGGCAGTTGCGACGCCGGGATGTCTCCGGTGCCGCCGGTCGCGGCCGGAGCGGCCGCCCCACCGGTGGCGCCTGCCGCAGCTGGATCGGTGTAGATGTCGCCGCCGCCCGACGGGGCCTGGCCGCCGTCGAGCTCCGCCTGCCGATACTGCCGGAACACGCTGCGCAGCGTGGCGTAGTAGTCGATCGAGTTGCGCTCCAGCTCGTCGGACGCATCGACCGTGCGTGACCGCACGTCGACGCCACGGAACACGAACATGCCGACGCTGGCTTCGGTCGGGATGTCGACGATGTAGCCCCACGGGCTGCTGACCGTGTCGACCGCGAAGCCCACCGTGTCGCGCGGGTTGGAGGGGCCGAGCAGGGGCAGCATCAGGTACGGACCGTCGCCGATGCCCCATTTGTACAGCGTGGCGCCGAAATCGCCGGCCTGCTGCCGGACCACGCCGCGCGGCGTGGCCACATCGAAGAAGCCGCCGATGCCGAAGGTCGAGTTCGCCATGAAGCGCAGCAGCGTCTTGATGGCCGCGATCGGCTCGCCCTGCAGCACCTTGTTCAGGAAGACCACCGGCTCGCCGAAATTCTGCAGCGCGTTGTGCAGACCGTCGCGAGCGAATTCCGGCACCGTGTCGCGATAGGCGATCGCGACCGGACGGATGGCGTTCTTGTCGATCGCCTGGTTGAAGTCGAAGATCGCCCGGTTCATCGGCTCGAGCGGATCGTTGATCCGGTCGAATTCCGCCCGCTGGGCCGGATCGGTCGGCGGCGTGGCGCAGCCGCTCAGCGCGGTTGCGGCGAGAAGCGCGGCCATGCCGAGGGCGAGAGGGCGAAAGGATCCACGTGAGCGCAACGGCATGTCCGGTCCGATCTCGTAAGCAAATCCGAAAGTCGGTGATCTTGGTTCGCCGGAGACCGGCGGCTTGGCACGTTCCGGCCGAGGGGCGGATCGACCCGATCCCGCAGCGGAAAAGAAAGTTACAATACGAACAATATCCTGCGGCCTGCGCGGCAACAACCACCTGACGAAAAACTTTGTTCCCCTTCCGTCGGACCGCATCGAGCCGGGCGCCGGAACCCGGGCGCCGATCGGGGCCGCGACGGCCGCGGCGGGGCGAGACTAGGGCCAATCGACATTCAGCCTTCCCAGAGCTGAATGGTGCTGAATCAATACGTTCCGGATTTGCTGATTCGGAGCGAAGGGATGGGGGTGAA